>DASYYL010000232.1:0-49754 GCA_035933915.1 Verrucomicrobiia bacterium | reverse complement strand
ATCAGATCCGATGAAAACTAAGGTCAAAACCGCAGGTTTCAGGTCCGCCAATGCCTTTACTCTTGTGGAAACGCTTATCGCTTTAGGGCTCATGGTAATGATCCTGGCGGGACTTATTTTTTCCTACTCGCAGGCGGATAGTATTGCCGAATGGACGTCGATGTCCTTGGCGGCGCAATCATACGCCTCCCAGGGCCTTGAGCGCGCGCGGTCGGCGCAGTGGGACACGCAGGTCGAAACGAATGGCGATGAACTGCCGGCCACGAATTCATCGGCGCCTGTTTTGCCGCCACAATTGGGCACGCTCGACGTGCCGCAAACCGGCGCCCCGATTACGGTCACCAATTACATTTACGAGACGACGAACCTGGCCAGCCCGCCTTTGCGGGAGATTAAATCGGTCGCGGTGTGGACCTTTCCGCTGACAGGAAAAATATACACCAACGTGGTGGTCACGCTACGCGCTCCTGACCAATAAATGAACACTAAATTTCGCTCAACGGTATCTGGTTCCGCGGGCTGGTATAGGTCAACGGTTCCGCCCGGTGTGCGGGCGGGGACAAGGCAGCGCGCCGTCCGTACCGTGGCGGGCTTGTCATTGGTCGAGGTGATGATCGTGATGGGGATTTTTAGCTTATTGGTCGCGGGAATGGTAGCGGGCCAACTCTATAGCCTGCGCGTTTATACGCAGGTGGCGACGAAACTCGGAGCCACCGCGGGCGCGCGAGAAGTGATGAACGGCCTCCGCGACCAGCTTCGGGAGGCCAATGCGGTGTATATCGGGAATTGTTCCTCGGATTGGACGTCTTACGCCGATGTCACCAATGGCGCGCAGCAAGGCAACGCCGTGGAAATCTACCCGACGACCAACACAACTAAATACTTGATTTGTTATTTGGACACCACTGCCGGGACGAACCGGCTGATGCTGTACAGCAGCGCCCTGGGCAGCGTCCAGCAACTGGCCAGCTTCATTACAAATCGGGTGGTTTTCGATGCCGAAGACCTGTATGGCAACATATTAACGAACAATCAAAACAGCCGGGTCATCAGCATGACCCTGCAATTCTCCCAGTGGGAATATCCGATCGGCGGAACCAATTTCAATTCCTTCAATTATTACCAATTGCGGACGAGCGCGACGCGGCGCTCGATTGATTAATATGAAAGTATTCAACTTGCAAGCTCCACAAATAAAGGGGAGGAAACAGAAACAGGCGCATGCTCTGTTAGTCACATTGCTCTTTTTTGTAGTCGTTCTGATTGTGCTGGCGACCACGATGAGGTGGATTGTGTCCAATTCGACCGTAACGGCGCGAAACAATCAATTCTTAGCGAGTGAATACGCGGCGGAAGCGGCCACGGAACGAGCGCTTGGCCAAATCGAATACGACTGGTCGACTGGGGCGTCGAGCACAAACGGTTCGCTCTATGCAATGCTTATCCCGACCAATACGTCGGATTGGCCGATTCAATATATCTTCAGCGACACCAACAACATTAAGAACCGGATATCGGTTGATATTGGGGCCGAAACATCCACCCTGCAGCCGCTTTCTCATCCCTATTCAGGGTTAATGGCATTCATTACACCTGTGACGGTCACGGCGACGGCCACGCCGATCGGCCAGCGGTCCGCCGTTCCGGCCACGGTCAGTCAATCGTTTGACCTCACCAGCATCCCGGTCTTTCAGTATCTGATTTTCTATAATATGAACCTGGAAATCGATCCCGGCGCGGCGATGGACCTCAATGGCCCGGTATTTTCGAACGCCGGGTTGTGGTCCGGATCGTCCGTGCTTACATTTGAATCGACGGTCTGGGCGGTGCAACAAGCGGTCAATGGCACCAACGATCCGTTCGTTAGTTATACGGGCACCGGATCGTCGACTTATAATATGAGAGGGCAGCCGGTGTCGAGGGCGAACCACGTGACAATGCCAATAGCCGGCACGAACGATGACCCGGTCGCTACGGAAGCCATCCTGCAATGGCCCCCGTCAGCCTATTCGCTGGGCAGTTCGGCGGCTTATACGCCCGCGGGCAAGACTTATATGGCCAATCTTGCCGACTTGATTATCTCAAACTCGGCCAGCGGGACCAGCACGGCGCTTCCGACAGGCACAAATTTCTTCGTTTATTATCAGGACCCGAACCAGCCGCTCAATGGCAACTTAAACAATTGGGGCCATGCGATCGCCTGGGTGACGAATGATTATTACATTGTGTCAAATGTGACGAAGCACGTGCTGGCCGGGACCACCAACTACGTGCCGGCGTCGAATTGGACCAACGGAGCGACCGATTACCAGGTTTGGTATGCTGGCTATTCGTTTCTCACCAACGTCCTTTTTTATGATTGGCGTGAAGGTTGGAACGGTGGAAGCGGCTACAACGGCTATGGAAAAACCGTCCAGGCGGTCCAATTTGACGTGGCGAAATTTAACCTCTGGCTGACGAATCCCAACGCCGATGGGGGCAGCAATTATAACGCGATTTGCCAGTCAACCAAACATCATTCCATTGGAGGCGTGTACATTTACAACAGCGTTCCGATGTTGATCAGCGTCCTTCCCGCAGTGCGGATTGTCAACGGCGCCCAGCTCTTTGACAGCTATGGTCTGAGCATTGCGACCCCGATGCCGCTTTATGTGCTGGGCGATTTTAACACGACGGACGGCAGCGGCTCCGACGCCGCGATCCTGGGCGATGTGGCGCATTCGCGGCCCGCGTCATTTCTGGCGGATGCCATCACCGTTCTTTCAAGCGGATGGAACGACGGCGACGGCACGGTTAAAAACCCGGTCGCCACCTCGCCCGATACGGTTAACGCAGCCTGTCTAGAGGGGATAGTTCCATCGAGCTCGAGTGTTGGCACGGCTAATAGTACCCAATATAGCGGGGGAGTAGAGAATTTTCTCCGCTTGTTGGAGAGCTGGGGCACGCTCTATTACAACGGCTCGATCGTGGTGATGTTCCCAAGCCAATATGCAACCAATCGCTGGCTGGAAACCGGCAACTATTACAACGCTCCGAACCGTCAATGGTCGTTCGATACGAATTTTGAAACTCAAGCCGGGCTCCCGCCCTTCACGCCCATGATGAAGGCAACCACCCGCGGCACCTGGACGGCAAATTGAGGGTACAACTCCTCAACCTCCTCTTTCGTCCGGTTGGGCTTTTACGGAAAACAGGTACACAGGCGACAAGCTGTCCCCGCTCCATTGGGGCCAATCTTTTTTCTTCGATTATTTCGGCGAATCTGTTCAAATCGCAATATTCCACCGAGTTAGGTGTTTCAGCCATGGCGGAACTTAACCGCATGTTCATGCGGGTCTTTTTTGAAAATTCAGTTGCCGGCGTGGCCTAAATATGTATAAATTGGCCGTTGACAAAATGCTTTTCAACGTTGATTTTACCATAACTGGAAGTCCAGTTCAGCGGGTATTATGATTTCTAACGAAAGACCATCACCATTTGGCGGACGGCGGCCTTATAATAGCCAGCCGCGACCACCGGTACAGGAAGACACTCTAAAGAGCGACAAGATTCAAATTGAGCGAAAGACGTTTCTGTTTTCCCTCAAAGAAAATCCGCGGGGACGGTTTCTCCGCATCACCGAAGACGTCAACGGACGGCGCGATAACATCATCATCCCTGCCACGGGCCTTGAAGAGTTCAAGAAGATATTTGACGACATGGTCAAGGCAGCGGCCGAGAATCCGTCCAAGCCGGAATAACCGGCGTCGCGCTGATTGACGGTGCAGTTTCTTCAGACAGCCCGTAATTTCCTGGGCTTGAGTCGTTTAGCGTCGCCCCACAGCCCCTCCAAATCGTACCGTTCACGAACCTCGGCGCGCATGATATGGACGATGACGTCAAAAAAGTCCAGGGCCACCCATGCGGCTTGGGTTGAACCATCGGTGTGGACCGGGCGCAGGTCGTGTTCATCCCGCAATTTGGCGGTGATTTCCTCCACAATGGCGCGCAGATGAGGCTCGCTTGTGCCGGAAGCAATGACAAAATAGTCGGTGACAGACGACAATTCGCGAACGTCCAGTACGACAATATCTTCCGCTTTTTTATTGTCCGCGAACTCGCGGCACAGCAGCGCCAGGGTTTTTGAATCCATAGTTTCCAATTTGAGTTTAACTAATCCACAGTCCAGAGTCCACCGTCCAGAATCCCCGCCGTCGTGACCGAGGACTGGGGACACAGGCCTCGGGACTGAAAGTCATCGGTAGGCGCCGGAATCGCGGATGGCATCGGCCACATATGGCGGCGCCAGGTAATTGATCGGGAGTGCGGACTTGACGCGCGCCCGGATTTGCAAAGACGAAATATCCATTGGAAAACCCTTGAGAGTCGTGCCTGTAAATGGTTTTGGAAAGACCGGGGATGCCTGGCCGGGACGGGGCACGGCGGCAAATTTGAGAAGCTTCGAAAGTTCATCGGCATTTCGCCATTCGTTCAATTTAGGCACATTGTCCGCGCCGATGAGGTAGAAGAGCTCCGCACTGGGGAATTGTTTGGCGTAGTAACGCGCGGTTTCAATCGTATAGGAGACGCCGCCACGCGCGATTTCCTGCAGGTCAATTTCATAACAGGGCCGGCCGGCGAGAGCCAAGCGGAGCCATCGCAGGCGAAGTTCGGCGGGGGCGGTTTCATCATTTTGCTTGAAGGGAGACCGCGAGGCGGGAATAAAGAAAAGCTTTTCCAAGGCCAGTTCTTCAATGGCCGCTTCCGCGACGAGGAGATGGCCGAGATGAACCGGATTGAATGCGCCGCCGAATAGTCCGAGCCGTTGCACGGGGGAAGGTTACGGAAAAAGGAAAAAGGAAAAAGGATTTATTTGAGGGGTTGACGCTTTGAAACGTTCAAGACTTTCGAGGACGAGGACCCGCCTTCGCGCCGAGCTACGGTGGGCAGGCGAGGACGACTACGATCAAGGTTTAGAAAAGAGACAGACCATCCAATCCGCAATTGCTTGAATGGTGATTTCGGAGCATTATTTCTTAATGGACAATTTGTCGGAATTGGAAAGCCAGAGTGTTTATATTTTGAGGGAGGCTTACAATAAATTTCAAAACCTGGCCATGCTGTGGAGCATTGGCAAGGATTCGACAGTGATGCTGTGGCTGGCGCGCAAGGCCTTTTTTGGACATGTGCCATTTCCCCTGGTTCACGTGGACACGACGTACAAAATTCCCACAATGATTGAATACCGAGACCGTCTGTGCAAGGAGTGGAACCTGAAATTGATCGTGGGCAAAAATGAAAAGGCGCTTACGAGCGGCGCGACCTGGCCCAACGGCAAAGCCAGCCGCGTGGAATGCTGCGGCGCGCTGAAAAAGGACGCGCTGCAGCAGGTGCTGCACGCGCATCATTTTACGGGAGTGATCGTTGGCGTGCGCCGGGACGAGGAAGCGACCCGCGCCAAAGAGCGGTATTTCAGCCCGCGCGACAAAAACATGGAATGGAACGTGGAGGACCAGCCGCCGGAATTGTGGGACCAGTTCAAAACCGATTTCGAGCCGGGCACGCACGTCCGAATTCATCCGTTGCTTCATTGGACGGAGTTGAATGTTTGGGAATATATCCAGCGCGAAAACATACCGGTTATTCCGCTCTACTTTGACAATGGGAACGGCGAGCGGTATCGGAGCCTGGGCTGCCAGCCCTGCACATTTCCGATTAAATCCGACGCAAAGACGGTTTCCGAAATCATTGCGGAACTGCGGAACACCAAAACGCCTGAACGTGTCGGTCGCGCCCAGGACAAAGAAAGTGAGGATGCTTTCGAAAAGCTGCGCCGGGATGGGTACATGTGAGTGGATTGATGGATTGTTGGGAGAACAGCTATTGCAAGTAATCCATTAATGCTTGTGCTATGAATTTGATGGAACAATTGAAAATAGTGATTGTGGGGCATGTGGACCACGGGAAGTCCACGTTTATTGGGCGGCTAATGCATGACACCGGATCGCTCCCGGAGGGGCGATTGGAGCAACTGCAACAGGCGTCCGCTCGCCGCGGGACGCCCTTCGAATGGGCTAACCTGATGGACGCCTTGCAGGCCGAGCGCGACCAGAATGTGACCATCGACACCGCTCAAATCTGGTTTAAAACCCGAAATCGCCAATATGTCATCATTGACGCGCCCGGCCACAAGGAATTTCTCAAGAACATGGTCACCGGAGCAGCCGGGGCTCACGCGGCCCTGTTGGTGATTGACGCCCTGGAAGGCATTCAGGAAAACACGCGCCGGCATGGCTACCTTTTGAGTCTGCTCGGGATCAGCCAGGTAGCCGTGCTGGTAAATAAGATGGACTTGGCCAATTACAGCCAGCAGAAGTTCGAACGAATCGAAACCGAATTCCGCCAATGGCTTTCCAACGTGAGGGTCCTGCCTAAACTTTTCATCCCCATTGCCGCCAAACACGGTGAAAACGTGGCCGCGCGCAGCCCGAATATGCCCTGGTGGGAGGGTCCTACCGCTGTCGAGGCGCTCGACGAATTTGAAGTTCCCGGATGGCGCGATGATAAGCCTTTGCGTTTCCCGATTCAGGATGTTTATCGGTTTGACGAGCGCCGTATCCTGGCTGGCCGCATTGAGGCCGGCGCTATCAAAGTGGGCGATCGCATTGTTTTTTCGCCGAGCAATAAAGTCAGCACGGTGAAGACCATTGAACGCTGGAACGCCCCGCAGACCGGCGCGGCCGAAGCGGGCGAATCCATCGGCATCACCTTAACCGAGCAAATTTTCATCGAGCGAGGAACGATCGGCGCGCCGGAAACGTCGCCGCCGTACGAGTTGACCAAATTCAAAGCGCGCGTTTTCTGGCTGGGAAAGCGCCCGTTTGCCAAAGGCAGGAAATACAAACTCAAGCTGGCGACCCAGGAAGTCGAATGCGAAATCGATAGCATCGAACGCGTGACGGACGCCGCCACGCTCGCAGCCGTTTCGCGCGGCCCGGACGGAAATTTTGTCGGACGGCACGAGGTGGGCGAGCTGACCATCCGTACGCGGAAACCCGTTGCTTTTGACGCCATTACCGAAATTGTGCCCACTGGGCGCTTTGTGATTGTGGATGACCTGGACGTTAGCGGTGGCGGCGTGATCCTGGACAACGATTATCCGCGCCACACGCACGACGCTCACCGCAAGAGCAGCGACGTCTATTGGAGCCGCGGAAAAGTGACGGCGGCGCAACGCGAGCTGCGCAACGGCCATAGCGGCTGCGTCATTTGGTTTACCGGACTCTCCGGTTCAGGCAAATCAACCATCGCGGTGGAGTTGGAACGTGAACTGTTCAATTTGGGACGGCAGACGCGCATCCTGGACGGTGATAATATCCGCCACGGGCTCTGCTCGGATTTGGGTTTTTCGCCCAAAGAACGCACGGAAAATATCCGCCGGGTCGGAGAAGTGGCCCGATTGTTCGCGGACACGGGGATTATCTGCATTACGGCGTTTATTTCACCCTATCGCGCAGACCGTGACCTGGCGCGGGCGATCGCGCCACCCGGGCGGTTTATCGAAGTGTTTCTCAACGCGCCGCTGGAGGTGTGCGAACAACGGGACTCGAAAGGGCTTTACGCCCGCGCGCGCGCCGGTGAACTGAAGCAATTCACAGGCATTTCCGCGCCGTATGAAGCGCCGCTCAAGCCGGAGATTGAATTGCACACAAACGCCTTGAGCGTGGGCGAGTGTGTCACCATCATTCTGGAACGATTAAAAAAGCTTTTGCCGGCCAGTCCGTAGGACACAGAGTCTCCGGCTATTCTGCTAAATGCAAAAGAAATTTGAGACTCGTTACGTCGTCTCCTACGATATGAGCCAACCATGAAAATCAGTGGATTTACCTTTTTGCGAAATGGGCAAAAACTGGGCTATCCGTTCGTAGCGTCCATCCGGTCCATTTTGCCGATCGTGGACGAGTTCAACATCGCGCTGGGACCCAGCGAGGACGACACGGAAAGAATGCTGCGGGAAATCGGCGACGCCAGAATCCGCGTCATTCCCACTCAATGGAATGAAAACATCCGGCACGATTATAGTGTAAAAGGGTTTGTTTATGGCCAGCAAAAGACGATCGCGCTGGCCAATTGCACGGGTGACTGGGCCTTTTATTTGGAGGCCGACGAATTGGTTCACGAAGATGACCTGCCCAAAATCCGTGAAGCAATGACGCGATATCTTGATGATGAGCGGGTCGAGGCGCTGGCGTTTGACTACCTGCATTTTTACGGCAACTCAAACACCATTGTCTGGTCGCCGCGCTGGTATCGAAGCGAAGTGCGCATCATCCGCAACACGATTCCGGTGTGGTCGAGTGAGGCACTCTATTTTAACGTGTTGGTGAACCACAAAAAGTCGCGCTATCCGCGGGCGGCGCATGCCGGGGCGACGATTTTTCATTACGGGTGGGTGCGCAGTGAGGCGCAGATGAATTTGAAATCGGCCACGGTCGGAAAATATTGGAAAGACGGGCCGGCCAAAACGATGGATTACACGAAAATTGATCCGACCACGTTGAAACTGTTCACCGGCGAACATCCGATGGCCGTGCGCGATTGGTTGCCAAAAGCGGAGGGAATTTTTAAGGCGGATCCCAATTACCAGCTCAGTTCGCGGGAAAAAAAACACCGCATGATGCTTAAAGTCGAAGAGTTATTTGGGACCCGCTTTAACAAAAAGCATTATACTCTTGTGAGGTGAATTTACGATTTGCGCGGCGTAGCCGGCGTGAGGCGGCTCTAACTAATTTGCGGCTCAACCATTCGGCCTCGACAATCAGCCGATGTGTCCAACCCCCGGTAAAGACTTATATGCGCAACGCGGAACACGCGGCGCCATTGGAATATTAATTCTTCGTTTCTAATTGTTTCAATACGGCATCCGCTACGGCGGCGGCCGGAATATTGTTGACGTCCTGCTCGTTATAAATTGAATTCATTTTCGATTTCGGCGGTAACAAAAGTTTGGGCGGAAATTTGCCGAATAGAGCCACACCGGGCACGTCAAGGGCGACAGCGCAGTGCATGAGACCACCGTCGGTTCCCAGGAAGAAGTCGCTGGCCGTCAATGCTGTGGCCGTCTGCCGCAGAGTTAGGCTGCCAACGTGAGATGCCGCATCGCAGCCCTTTAGCGCAGTCATCACCGGTTCCACGTTGGGAACAGCATTCGTGGAACCGATCAATACAAATTCGGGGAATTCGCGCTCTGCAGGCCAGCGTGCACGCAGCATTCGAATGACCTTGGGCCAATGTTGGTATGTCTTGAATGGTTCGACGCCACCGAGCATGAGCGCAAAGCGTCGTTTTCGCCTGGGCGGCAAAGGGGACGGTTCAGCATCAACAAAAAGGCTGGGCCGAAGAAACGGTTGAAGTTGCACGTCATTGTAAGGATAACCCAGCAGATGATGAATCCGGTAACAGCTGAATAACATCCGATTGAAGTGGGCGCCGTAGAAAAAGGATTGCAGACACGCACAGGGCAAATTCGGGCCGATGGATCTTTTGAGCCGGATGGAACGGGTATTGAACAAATCCAGAATCACGAAATCATATCGCGAGGAATCCAATTGTTCCGCGTCGATGAATACCGATTTGAAAAACCGGTCGTGAAGATAGAGTTCGGCATGAACCGGATCGGTCAGGAGATCGATTTCATAAGCCCCCAGCATGGAGCGTCCCGCCAGTTCCATAATGGAATCGCCAATGGAGGTGCTGGAATAGTTGAGCCACAGCAATCGGCGCGGTGGAGGCGGCAAACGATCGCGCAACAGCCTCGAAGGGAGATTCATTTTCAACCAGAGCCACCGCCTGAGCAGCTTGAAATTGGCCGAAAACTTGCGGACCGGGGACTCGTTCTCCACCATTTCCTTCATCGTGCCCGGAAGCTCGTGGCGAAAGGGCGGCGTGTAACGCTGGGCGAAGAAGCCGGACATCGGAATTGGATTAATGGATTTTTGGATAGATGGATTGTTGCGATCTCCACGCTTCAATGATTTAACGTTTCAATGCACTCAATTGCCGCTCCCAGAGCTTTGCATATTTGAGAAACGTATAATAGGCGTAGAGTGTAGCCAGAACAAGCCCGTGCCGTCCGTCGAGCCATCCGCTCTTCAGGACATAGATTCTCAGGAACATGGCGAACGGGCTTCCGAGAAGGCTGGCGAGCGAAGCGCGTTTGTTTCCGGCCTGATAGCGCTCGGCCATGAGCGTCGAATAGCGCTGCAATTTTGCGGTGGCGACCTCGAGAGTGGGCCAGGGATATTGGAGGACGTGTTCGCGCAGGTAGCCGAGTTTGCCCTCCAGTTGATAGCCCTCATGCACAAGATCATCCCGGTAACGCATTTTTTTGCGGTTGAAAAGCTGGGGCTGGCGGTAATCAGGATACCAGCCGCTATGCCGCATCCATTTGCCCAGAAAATGACTTTTGCGCGGAACGTGCCATGCGTCAAATTGCGGCGCTTGAGCTAACGTGCCGCGGACCTCCGCCGCAAATTCGGGTGTGCTGCGCTCGTCCGAATCGATACTAACA
Organism: Verrucomicrobiia bacterium; assembly: GCA_035933915.1. Taxonomy (GTDB): domain Bacteria; phylum Verrucomicrobiota; class Verrucomicrobiia; order Limisphaerales; family UBA11358; genus UBA11358. Next base: position 39,205 of record DASYYL010000232.1, on the reverse strand, counting down.
ACCCAGTCATTTTTCAGGAGCGCCACAGCGTCGTTGCGCAGTTTGCCAAATCCTTCGAATTTTAAATTCACGTGCCGGACGCCAAACTCCCGGCAAACCTGGGCCGTGTCGTCGGTGCTGAACGAATCGGCCACGAGGACTTCATCTGCCCATAGAACCGTCGGCAGCACCTCGCGCAAATTTTTTGCTTCGTTATAGGCGATGATGTAAAGGCTGACGGGTTCAGGCATGGTTGCTGTAGTTTAGCCGCTTTTAAAAATTTGGTCGTTATTCAGGCGGACAGATCAGCGGGATAGCTTCGCGCTTGTTTCGACGATAGATCCGGAAATCCTGGCGATCGACAGTAACAACTGAATGTTCCGGAAAAAGTTCGCTCATCCGAACCAGGCATAGGTCGGCAAAATCAGGTTTGCGGTCGGCATAGCGCCGCGCCAGGTCTTCAAGTTGCGGCAAGTGCTCATCGCAGTCAAAAGCCGGCAAAATTAATTGATCCCGCAACATTTCCAAGACAACGGAACAGTTTCCGAGGTTAAAAGCTGTTTCGGCTAGAACCGCTTCGCACGTCAAGAGCGGCTCGGTCAATTGTTCGGCAACCGTCAATGCCCAGTCGTGATGGGCGTCGTTGTGGCTGGCAAATGCTACAAGAAAACCCGTGTCGGCGATGCCGTTCATGGACGTGAAAATCCTTTGCGCCTCGACAAATCTCGCGGGAGGCCCCGAATTGTCCCGGCCAGACGCATAAACGGTTTGCTCGCCTTCGCATTTCTCGCTTTTTCCAGTTGTTCACGAACAAGTTGCCCTTGCGATATGCCGGCTCGGGTTGCTGTTTGCTCAAGCCAGGAGGCCAATTCCTTGCTAAGACGAATTGTAATTGTCTGACTCATAAGTCAAAAGTGTAAACGGTTCCTCGAAATTTGCCACTTAATTTTAATGGATTAATCGCGAGAAATTCCAAGGGCCACGCTCCAGGCGCCAGAGAATCTTCAAAGCTCGAATATCCAATATTGGAGGTTGGTGCTTGGAATTTAGTGCTTTAGGTAACAGCAATCTCCTGGGCCGCCTGGACGAGCGCATCTGTAGAAACATTACAAAGAAACGCCGCATCCGGCCGGTTCTCACCCATGAGCACGCGGAATTTTTGACCCTCCGGCATCCAGGCGCGCAAGGTGGGATTGGGCCAAAACCACGTCACCACCGGCGTTTGAGTCATCACGGCGATATGCAATGTCCCGGTGTCGCCGCAAAAGTGCAAAGCGCTGTTTTTGATGACCGCGGCAATTTGAATCAGGTTGAGATTGCCTGAAAAGACACGCCATGGCTCTTGTGGCAGCAGCGCCAGTAATCTCTCCATTTTTTCAAGTTCACGCGGTGTCGGCGCGCAGGAAAGGGCCAATTTCTTTTCTGGAAAAGATTTTCCAAGCAGGCCGACCAGTTCCGCGAGTTGTTCCGGCGACAGTTCCTTGTGATCGGCGGTTGTAAAGGGGCTGATATGAAAATAAGTGCCTTTGTCCGCTTCGGAGATTTCGGCCGCCCGCAAATGTTCCGGCGCTATTTCCACGTGAAATTCAGGTTCCGTGAACAGAAACCCAACCTCAGCCAGATAACGGCATTTGGAGACATAGGCCGGCTCATCCCCCGCGCGATATCGGATGCGCTCAGTGAACATGAGTTTGCGGAACCCGCCTCTATCTTCCGGCCAGCGTCCCAACCGCTCGCGCGCTCCGCTGAAGTACGTCAGCCAGCAAGATCGGTCCGAGCCGTTCAAATTGATGAGCACATCAAATTTTTCGCGCCGCAGCCGGCCGATAAAATCGATGTTTTCGCCAAAGGTTGCATGACGCGGATAACGCATGTAGCCCCAGACACGGTCTACCCACAGCAGGCAATCCATGATGGAAATTACGTGACTGGCCACAGTGACATGCAGTTCCGCGTCGGGATAGGCCTGCCGGACCATCCACAGCGCCGGCATCAAATGAATTGTGTCGCCGAGAAAACCCAGGTCCAGGACCATGATTTTCTTTGCATCACAAGTGCGTTGAAGAAAATTTTCAGGACTGGACATGAAATATGCCTGATCCTACGAAATAGACAAAAGCGAGTATAGAGAGGTGATTTTAATTTGATGAACGCGAAAAATCGGTTTGCCGGGCAATTCGCTGGTGACGAATTCATCGGCGCTTTGCCGAATGGCCGCCGCCAGATTCAAAGCGTCGCCGGCGGCGAGGCCATGCTTTTTAGCCAGCTTCATCGCTGACTTGCCTAATGCCTCGCTGAATGGCTCGCAACCTGAAACCGTCGCGAAATGTTCATTATAAAATTCGACTTCCAACTGGCGTTTTTCGTAGGTGGGTTTGGGCAACAATTCCAATTGAACGTTTTCGCATGTGACAAATTTGCGCGAGTCGTCTTCCAAAATGGCGACGGCAACGTCGTGAAGTTCACCGCGTTTCCACGCCGAAAGCAAAACGCCCGAATCCAGGAACGTTCTCAATGAAACCTCCCCCGGCGTTCCTGCAACTCACGGGCAATGCCTTCGGCGTCCAGTGGCTCGCCGCGCTCGGCGCGGCCTTTATCTAAAATCGCCTTCAGGCGGCGGCCGCGTTCTGTGGTTGGCTGCCATTCCGATTCCTCGCGCCGGATTTTTTCTTCCAATGCTGAAAGGATGAACCGGCTCCGGCCCTTGTGCGCGCCCGGCAGGGCGCGAAAAATCTTCATCGGCACCTTCACGCTAATAAGCTTCGTATTGGTCATACCTGGAGTATTACTTTACTCGAACAGTGCAGTCAAGCGGACTTCACCGCGTCTTTTAGCCAGGTCGCCCTAATCATTGAAATTTCCGCATCCGCCTATCCAACGCCTGCTCGAAGCTGACCAATTCGCGCACCAGTGCGTTATACCTCGAATACGCATCCCCGCCCTGGGCTCGCAATAGCCGATAAAGAGATAGTTCCGGCTCCGGCTGCAGTTTTGATTGGATGCCAGACAAAAGACCGGCTCGGCTTAGCCTCGGACGAGCGATGCTCACCAGGCATGCCTATGCCGTGCGACGCCCGGCCCGGGCGTCTGCCAGTCCCTGACGCACCAGCGATTCACCGGGCAGTCCGCTAATCAGGTCATCCATTTTCATCGCAAAATTTTTGTGCCACGGCACGGAAAGTGGGCGGATCGATGGCGGGATAACGAATCAGTTGCGGCTCAATCTGTGCGAAAAACTCACGCAGGCGGCTGATCTGGATCATTCCGTCCTTAATCATTGAGCGCACATCGTGAAGATCGCGCTCATGTCCTCGATGCAACTTGGACAAAGCCTGGCCGTAAGGATCGTAATGAAAGAAATTTACCAACCCGTATTTGCCGATGAATAAGCTGCGCTCGCGCCAGCCCGGAATCGCGGGAATAAATTGGTCGGGGCATGCCAATTCCACGTTGATGTCCAGTTCATTCTTCAAAGCAGCCAGCGCTTCGAAAAACCCGCGCGGTTCAGGGTCAGGCTTCAAATCCACGTCAATTGTCATGGGCCGCCAGCCGTGAAGAACCGCAGTGGCGTCGCCGGCCAGATAGATCGAGCCTTCGCCGGCCACTCGCTTGCCGCCGGCGGCCATGAAGTCTGCGATTTTTGCCTTATTTGTCTCCGAACGCACGATTCAAAGTGCGCAACAGGCGCGGTCTAGCGCAAGTCGATACTTCTCCGGTTTCCCGGCGGCCTGGTCACAATTGCATTGACAGAACCCAGTGCCAGAACCGACGCTCGCTGTATCAAGTGACCGTGTGCGCGCATTGGACAAAATAATTGAAAATCTGATTTGGAAACCTTCAGGTTTCGTTCCGTCATTGGAATCGTTGGAGCCATCGCATGGCGTCACGGGTAATTGGAATGTGACAATGACCATGACCGAATCCAGCGAAGGGCATCCGTTACGCGTCGTTGAACTCGCTGGCGGCAAAATTATTGGCAACCTGAGAATGGTCGCGACTGCAGGCGACGTTCTCATCGGCGGTTTGCAAAGCTTGCCTTCTGGTATGGACCCGCAAAATCATTATCTGGCGCGCCGGAGGCGTTTTCGGCTTCGAAAATTTCGGCGCGGGACGGCTCTGCTGCTGGGAGCGGCCAATAGTGACAACTATTACCATTGGATGCTCGACAGTGTCCCGCGCTGGAAAGTGTTACAGGCCGCGAAGCAATTCAATTACGATTTTGTCCTTCTTCACGACGAGCCTGTGCGTTTTCAGGATGAAACATTGGACCGGATGGGCATACCCAGAGAGAAGCGGTTGCGCTGCTCGAAGAATTTTGTCCACCAGTTTGAGCGGCTTGTCGTCCTGCCATTGCCACCCGTGACGTCCTGGTCGTGTTCTTACGTCCGTTCGCTATTTCCGAAGAGGGCATCCGGCCCGGAAAACATTTACCTCCGCCGCGGGCCGGGTAGGCGCCAATTGGTTAACGAGGCTGAACTGGAGGCGGCATTGGCAAAGATCGGATTTGTTTCTATTGAGCCCGGGCGACAAACAGCGACGGAACAGGCAGGATTTCTTAGCTCGGCGCGATGCGTCGTCGCGCCCCACGGCGCGGCGCTTACAAATATAATTTTTGCGCCGTGCGGAGCCCTGATTGTGGAGTTGCTTCATCCACAATATCGGTGGGGATGCTATCCGTATTTGGCAAAGACTTGCGGCCATCGGTGTGTTGGCCTCGAAGGGAAGATGATCAATCGCGCGAATGATTCGAAGCTGAAGTATTCTGTGGATGTTTCGGCGGTACTGGAAGCGCTAAAGCAATGACAAACGATCGTCTTCGGCTGCTTTATCTGTCGTACGCCTTTCCTCCCGGGGTGAGCGGGCGTTTTCCGTCGTTAAATCCAGCGGGTCATCCACAGGAAACCCGAATGACGCAAGCCCTGTCGCGGCTGGCTGATGTCGCCACGGTGGGCATGATGGCGCGCGAGGTGTTTGGCAAACTGGAGCCGAGGGACGATTCCATCGGTGTCGAACATGAACTATTGCTTTGGGACCGAAGGCCGGAACTTTGGCATCGCTGGCGAGTGTGGAGGCAACTGCGCCGGTTTTACATCGAGCGAACAAAGCGGCAGGGTCCGCCGGATGTCGTCCTGGTGAAAAATCTGGGGCCGTCCTATAATTTCTTCGTACGCTGGCTGAAACGCCAAAGGTCGCGGCCGCTCATTATTTGGTTGCTTGCCGATTCCGGTTCATTGGGGAAGAAAATCCCGTTCATGAAGAGACTTCGTTACGCTTTCAAACCGATGGTGACGCTGGATGATAATCAGGCGATTTCATGGTTCGACGGCTGCATATCGTGGAGTTTCGATACCCGGAGATATTTTGAACCGCGCGGGCTGCCGTGGCTGTGGATGCCTTCGGCGCCCAATTTTCATTACGAACCGCCGCCGGCCAACCCGGTGGAAAGCGGGCCAATCCGGTTCGGATATTTTGGCAACCTGGGGGACCAATCGCATGTCATGGAAATGGTCCAGGCCTTTCTCCGCGCGGAGGTTACGGGGACGCTTCGCGTTTGCGGCTTCGGAAGTTTGTCAGAGAAGCTCAAACAAGTTGCGGCCGGGAATCCGTCTTTCTATTTTGACGGCATTCTAAAACAAACGGAGTGCCTGAACTGGGCGCAACAGGTGGATGTTTTGGTCAATCCGCGCCCTCCGGCTATGGCGCTTGAAAATAGCTTTCCTTCCAAAATATTCGAGTACGCCATGGCCGGAAAAGCCATTCTCTCGAGTCGCACCGGAGGTGTGGACCAGGTCGTGGGGCCCGAGGGTTTCTACCTTGAAAATGAAAATTTTGAGGCTTCGTTGCTGAACAGTTTCCGCGAGATTGCGGGCGTGGACCGTTCAGAACTCCAATGCCGGGGGACGGCGATACGCACGCGCATCCTCACAGACTACAACTGGGACGCCCAGGCCCGCCGAATGACTGAATTTCTCGCCGGACTAATGGCGGCGCGTCGCAAGGTCAATGATTCGCGCCACTGAAGAAGACGAACGTCGCTTCAATAACTTTGCAAAATAACCTCCCGCATTCTATCATCCAAGGATGAAAGTGAGTGTTCTGGTTCCTGTATTCAATGCCGAGCGCTTTCTGGCGGAATGTTTGGAATCAATTCTCGCGCAGGATTTTACCGGCTTCGAAATTATCATCGCCGACGATAACTCGACCGATGGTTCGGCCGAAATCATCAAACAATTTGCGTCCCGCGATTCCCGAATTGTCTGGTGGACAAATTCCCAAAACCTTGGAGAAGCTGCGAATTGCAATGCAGGCCTCAAAGCGGCGCAAGGCGAATACATAAAGGTCGTTCACGCAGACGACAAATTGCTTTCGCCCTCGGCCATTGGAAAGATGGTCGCCGCCCTCGACGCGAACCCGGCGGCATCGCTGCTGGCCTGCCGGCAGCATTTCACAAAGACGGATCCAACCTCGAAGTTGGAGCCCCACATTTTTTCCGACAAATCCGGCTGTTTCAATGGACGGCAAGTAATAGTCGAGTGCCTGGAAAAGGATGGCAATTTGATTGGCAATCCTACGGTGACGTTATTTCGGCGTTCTCAAGCTCAAAGAGGTTTTGATACGCGGTTCAAAAACATGGTGGATTGGGAGATGTGGTTTCACCTTCTTGAACAGGGCGATTTTGTCTATTTGGCCGAAACGCTCGCGACCTGGCGGTTGCACGGAAAGCAACAGAGCTCGTCGAAATACCGGGATGACGACTTATTGTTAACACAGATTTATTATGACAAGCCCTGGTTGCAGGCGGCGGCCACGAAGCGAATGCTGTTTATTCAATCGCGTTCGCTTGCAAAAAAACACGGATCCGAGGCGGCCGATCTGGTGAGAAAAATGCGGGCTTCCCTGCCAACGACGAGTTTCCTTGCACTTTGGCTAGAACGTAAGTTGCAGAAAATTTCCAGATCGGCGGACAAAAGAATTTCCAGGCGATTTCGGCGGCAACCGCGGCCGGCTTGATAGTGATGGTCCGGTTTTGCTCCGCGAAGCGCACGGACAAGCTTCAAAAACTTTTCTTTTCGTTGTCGTCGCGATTCATCATCCTGACAATTTGGCCCGAATGAACGCATCTTTAAAAATCCTGGCCATTCAATTTAAGTACTTCGGCGATGCTGTTTTAATGACGCCGGCGTTACGGGCAATTCGCGAACATATGCCGGAATGCGAACTGCACTTGCTTGTCCCGGAGGAGATCGCGCCTATTTTTGCTCATTTGCCGTGGCTGAACCGGGTTTGGGCCATGCCGCGTCGGCGTGGACGCGGCAACGTGTCGCAGACGTTGCCTATCATTCGCGCCTTGCGCCGGGAACGTTTCGACAAATCCGTGGATTTTGCCAGCAATGATCGCGGGGCGATTGCGAGTTTGCTCATCGGCGCACGCGATCGGCTGGGGTGGCAAGAAAGCGGCGGATTTTGGGGCCGCAGATTCTGCTATCATCGCCGGGTCGCGCCTGAAACACGACCGCTTCATGAATCCGCGCACCTGGGCCATCTCCTGTCCGGTTGGAATATCCCGCCGCCGCGTTCACTCGAATCGGAAATACACGCCGATCCTTCACTGGCCGAGACGGCGAAAAGAATCCTGCCAACGGAAAATGCGATAATTTGCCACGTCGCCTCGAGCCAGCCAAAAAAAGAATGGCCATTACGGAATTGGGCAGTTTTGCACCAAATGGCAATTCGTGCCGGACGGCATGTAGTCTTTACGACCGCTCGTGGCGAACGCGAGCAGTCTCTCATGACGAAACTTTCAAAACTGGCGCCCGATGCTGTCATTCTACCGCTGATTAATGACCTGCCATTGTTACTGGCAGTCCTTCGACGAGCGGCTTTGTTCATTTCCGGAGACACCGGTCCCCTGCACTTCGCCGCCGGACTGGGTGTGCCGACGATTTCATTATTTGGTCCTAGCCCTCCTGAGAGATGGGCGCCGGTTGGGCCGCGCCATCAATGGCTGAAAGGATCGCAATGCTCCTGCAGCGGTCATTCCGTCGTTTGCCAAAGCGATGCTCATTGCATGGCGGCTACTTTACCGGAGCAGATTTGGGAACGCTTAACAAGTGGTTAAGGTTGGGAGTTGAAAAAAGGGACGGTAGGAATGATGACTTGACAAAAAGGGCTATCGACCATCATTTTTTAAGGCTTAAGACTTAGCGGCCGAATAACCCTATGCTGCGCATACAAGAGCAGTGGCTGAAGTATCAGCGTGCGGCCGGTTTCCGGTCGTTTTGGCCTTTTCCCAGTTAGCAAAAGAATGACTATGCTTGGTTCTACCAACCGTGACCTTGTGATGACGGTCCTATATCTGAAGGATTTTAACTATATTTCTCCGTTTCTCTTCTCCTTAAGGCAATCCGGTTTTAGGGGTTCTACCGTTGTATTCACCAGCAATGTAGAAGGGAAAACCATTCGACAATTACAGGATTGCGGAGCTATTACATTGCCGTTCCGATTCATTGGTCGGAGCCGAAGAGGCTGTCAGCTTGCCGCCCGGCCATGGCCGGTGTGGCGGCGGCTTTTTTCGACTTCCGTGCCAACAGGCGCGAAGCGCCGTCTGGCGCACTGTGTGTTTCATTTACGGTACCGCCGCTATCCACTGTATTTGGATTTTCTCGAACAATATTCAGCAGATTTTGACCGCGTCTTGCTGGCTGACTGTTTGGACATTTTTTTTCAGGCTGATCCATTTGCCTGGAACTGGAAGCCAGGTGTTCACTTCTTTCTAGAGGAACCTTCTAATCGAATCGGTCTTTGCCCTCAAAATCGGAAGTGGTTTACCCGTCAGTTTGGCGAATCATATCTGGAACAACATAAAGACAAGATTCCCACGTGCTCGGGGACGACATATGGCGACGTCGCCAACATCCGCGAATACTTGAATGCGATGGTTACCACGACGATGCGCGCGCGCGACCTTTCCAGAATGCCGGATGGCGATCAGGGGATTCACAATCATGTGCTTATCGAAAAACTGGTAAACAATGCAGTCGTTCACGAAAACCGGCGTGGGCCGGTGATGACAATGCACCATATGAAGAATTGGCAAACTGGCCCGAACGGAACAGTGCTAAACGACGACGGCGATCTGCCGCCCGTTTTGCACCAGTACGACCGATTCCCGGATCTGAAGGCGCGACTTTTGGGCCGTCTATCGCAGCCCGCCGGCACGGACCGAATCACGGCGCTGCCGAGCCGGTAACGGTAATGTAACGCCTTTAAATAATTTAGAATTAGACACTTATGAAAATGTAACGGGTCCGGGCCGGTTTGTAACGGACGGTGTAACACCTTAACGCGTTGCTGCTCAACACTGTAACGTCTGTAACGGGGTAAAACTTCAACACAAGAAAAGTCTTCAATGGACTATCGATGCTGGATCGCGAATTGAGCGCGCCGTTTCCAAGGATCCTCCGGCCCAAAAACGTCACGTTGCCCAATAAAATCAGGCCTTTTCACTCGCGATCGCCGCACATTTCTCTCTCGTTTCCGCGTTTCCGCACCTATATACACAAAATGTGCGACGGCTGGTTTGACTGAGGCCCATCCATCGCGGACTCCAATCTCTTGAAGGTTCATTGATAGCCTCGTGCGTCCTCACACTCGGAGAGCGCATGCGCCTCGCGAGATGCGGGGGCGCCCCCGCCCGACCAGTCTGCGCGCCTGACTGCCCGAGGTTCCTTGGTAACTTCTGAGCGAAGGGGGGGTCGATGTTCCCTTTACCAAACGCACCACGAATTGGATAATGCTCGCCTTGATTGCCTGACAACTCCATATTGTCAACGAGTTCATGTGTGATTTCATCGGAAAAATCTGGAGCCTGGCCAAACGCTATCGCCTGCGATTGTTCCTGGGCGTGGGGACGGGTGTGTTAAGCGGTTTAATGCAGCCGTTGTTGATGGGAACGATTCTATTTCTCGTGGGCGCAGTTTTCCCGTCGGCGACAACAACTTCACCAAATACGGCCATTACACGGCTGCCTGCGTTCGTCCAGGAATGGTTTACCCAGGCGCGTTCGGCGTTGACGCAGGGCGTGCATGAGCACCCATGGTCGCCGGACGTAAAGGTCACCGTTGTCGCCCTGGTCGCCGCCATTCCAGTGGTTATGTTTCTGCGCGGACTTTTTGGGATCTTGAACGTCTATTTTCTGCAATGGGTGGCCAGCCGCTCGATCGCGGATTTGCGGGCCCGCCTATTTCGGCATTTGCTGGGGTTGTCCGCCGGATTTTACAACGAAAATCCAAGCGGCCAGCTCATGGCGCGCGTGATCAACGATACCGGGGCGTTGCAAAATATCTTAAGCGGGGCCACGTCCGTGATCGTGCGCGATCCGGTCACGCTGATTACAATCTTTGGCGGTTTGTTATGGACGCAGCCGAAACTGACTCTCATGACGATGGTCGTGATGCCGGTATGCGTGATTCCGATTACGATTTTCAATCGAAAGATACGCCGCTCCAGCCGTGAACTGCAGTCGCAATCGGCCAACCTGACGCAAATCATGGTCGAGGCATTTACCGGCTATCGCATCGTCAAGGCTTACAATCTCGAAGATATCGTGACGGAGGATTTTCGGCACACGACGCGCGGAACCGTCGGCCACTACATGCGTATCATTCGCGCCAGCAACATTCCCGGACCGCTGATCGAGTTTTTCGGCTCCTGCGGCGTGGCATTGCTCGTGGCGTATATCATCAGCCAGCCGCAGCCGCCGGAAAATTTTGTCGAACTTTTGACCGGCGTTTTCCTGATTTATCAACCTTTGAAAAACCTGACTGGATTGCACAATCAACTGGCCCAGGGCCGCGCCGCCAGTGAGCGCGTGTTTGAGCTTCTCGCCACTAAAAACAGCGTGCCCGAACCCGTCGAGCCAAAAAAGCTCATCGCCAATGGGGCGGATGTCGTATTTGAAAACGTCAGTTTCAATTACGGCGAAAAGGCGATTCTGAGAAACGTCAATCTCACCGTCAAATCCGGACAATTGGTAGCGCTCGTGGGAGCCAGCGGTTCGGGCAAGACCACCGTGGCCAATTTGCTCCTTCGGTTTTATGACCCGCAGCAGGGCGCCATCCGAATCGGCGGCGTGGACATTCGGGACGTATCCACTGTCGATTTGCGCAACCAAATTGCCGTCGTTTCACAGGAGATCATCCTGTTTGACCAATCGGTCCGCAGGAACATCGAACTGGGCCGCCCGGGCGCAAGCGAGGAGGAGATTGTCGCCGCGGCCAAACATGCCCATGCCTACGAATTCATCATGTCAAAACCAGAGGGGTTCGACACACTCATCGGTGAAAAGGGTATTAAATTGTCCGGCGGCCAGCGCCAACGCATTGCCATAGCCCGTGCCGTCTTGCGCAATGCGCCGGTTCTCGTCCTGGATGAAGCCACCAGCGCGCTGGACAACGAATCGGAACGGGCGGTGCAGGCAACCCTTGACGAGTTGATGACCGAACGCACGACGCTTTGCATCGCGCATCGTCTGTCAACCATTAGGAACGCGGATCTAATTGTCGTGCTCGACCAGGGCCGGGTCGTCGAGACCGGGCGACATGAAGAGCTGATTCAGCGAGGCGGTATTTATCAAAAACTCTATCTGCTGTCAGAAGGTGGACGGCTTTCGACCGCCGAAAAGGAGCAGGTTATTCTCCGATAAAATGGACCACCGCCCGCCGCGAATGTCCGTGCAGCCGGTGTTCCCACAGGAAAATTCCCTGCCACGTCCCAAGCGCCATTTCCCCTTGGCGCACGGGAATGCTTAGATTTACCGTTGTCAGCGCCGTGCGCACATGCGCGGGCATGTCGTCGTCTCCTTCGATCGTGTGCTCAAAAATGGCGTCGCCGTCCGGGACCAGCCGTTCGAAAAAGTTTTCAAAATCGCGGCGCACATCCGGGCTGGCGTTCTCCTGGATCAACAGCGACGCCGACGTGTGCTGCAAATGGATGGTCAGCAGGCCGTCACGGAATTTGTTTTGCGCTATCCATTTTTCCACTTCCGGCGTGAACTCATAAAGTCCGCGTCCGCGAGTCGGAATCGTGATCTCATGAAAAGACTGGCGAAGCATTCTTTAGCTACTTGCTGCTCGTAGCAATTGTATTGAGCATTTGTTCGATTTGCGGGCTGGCCGGCACGCCGGCCACGAGCGCTTTTTCGTAATGCCACCGCGCCATTTCGACCATCGGCGGGACCGTGCTCAGGTAAATAATCGCGAGGTTCTTGTGGGCGTCGCCGTAATTGGGATCAATTTCAACCGCTTTGCGGAAAGCGGTTTCGGCCTGGACGCGAAGTCCTTTTTGCGCCAGCGCGACGCCGAGAAAATTTTGAATTTGCGCATTTTGCGGATTGAGCTTTACGGCGTGATCCAGGGCGTCGAGCGCCCCGTCCAGGTTTCCTTCGCTGAACCGGACGCGGCCCAGTACGGTTAGATCGAACGGGTCATTTGGCTCCAGTGCCAGCGCGGCATGAATGTGCGCATCGGCATCGGCGGTTTTACTCTGCTCCAGTTCGGCCGACGCGAGATTCGCCAGGGCGAGCGGATTGTTTTGGTCGTGTTTCAGGAGTTCCTCATAATCCGCGGCGGCTTTGCCATACTGGCGGTTGCTAAAATAGCTTTGGGCTTCGGCGACCAGCACGGCGGCGCCTCCCGACAGTTTGTGATAGGATTTCTTTTCGGTTTTGGGATCAGCCGCGAGCGGTTCAGGGGTGAATAGCGCCAGCTCTTGCGGCGTGTAAGGCACGGTTTCTCCTTCATCCACTTCCACGCGGTCGCGGAGCGTCTCGATTTGTTGCGCAAGGGCGTCCATTTGCGCCGTGACGCTTGCATTTTTGCGGCTCTTCAGTTTCCGGTTTGCCTGGCCCAATTGCGCGAGCAACTGGTCCCGTTCGAGCTTGAGCTCCCGGATTTGCGACTGCAAATCCGGCTGGTCCGGCGCCCCGGTTTCAGTGGCGCCGGCGAGCGACGCCGCCTGCAGCTGTTGGACACGATTTTCGAGCGCGGTTTTTTCCAGCCAATTTTCGGAGGCATCGGATTGCATTCTGGTGACCAAAGCCTGCAACTGGGTAATCTTCGCGCGCGCGATCGCGAGATCGCCCGAGTCGTTGGTCGCCACGGGCAAATGGACGTTGGCCAATTCCTTTTTCAACACCTCGTTTTCGCGTCGCAGCGCGGCGGCGGCGTCCGCATCGGTCGTCAGGGCCAGAATTTTTGACTCCAAAGCTTCGTTCTCCTTCGCCAGTTGACCGGCGCGCGCGGTTTGCTCGGTCAGGTCCTGCTGCATTTTGGCATTGTCCTGGCCGGCGACCCTGGGTGGCGGGATGTTGGTCATTCTTGCGGCAGTCGCCTTAAGCAAATCGTTTTCCTTGGTCAACTGACGGACTTGCTGCTGCAATTGATCATAGGCGGTGGCGCTTGCCCCCTCGGGCTGAACGCTCAGCGCTTCCTTGAGTTTGGCTTGCAGCGTTTCGTTGTCTCCCTGCAGTTGCCGTATTTGCCCGTTTAAGTTGGTCAGTTGCGCCTGCCAATCCGCCGGCGTGGGCGCCGGCACAGCCTTCACCGGCGGGGCGTTGGTCGTGACGGGTGGCGGCGTGAGAGCGGTGATCTTTTCGGCCAGGTAGTTCAGGCGATAATTCACGATCATCGGGTTCCAATCCGAGTAAACCTGCTGAAACTGTTTCAGTTCGCGCTGTGCTTCGGCGTAATCTCCCAATGCCTGCTTCGGTTGGCCGGCATTCAGGCTGGCATCGCCTTGTTGGATCAAAACATAGATGATCACATATTGGTCGTCGGGACTTTGCTGCGCGCGTACGGCCCAAACCGCCAGGAAGAAACCAATGACAAAAGCGGCGAAAAATTTCATTGTAGCAGAATAATGAATCGCCGCGGATTTGGCAAAGATTCAATTAAATTCCTCGCTTTTTTAGCTGCAAGATTTTAAACCGGTTTCCATGGATTGTATGTTTGGTGCGATGTCCCTGGATTGGTGCGAACGGGAAATTGGAAAAAAATGAATGGTCTCGGCGTCAAATTCCATTTAATACAGAACGCCGTTTTTGGCGCTGTCTGCGCCGCCATCATCGCGATTTTTGTCTGCACGGCGCAAACCGGAGCGTTGAATTCAGCCAGTCCCGATGCGAAGGACTCATATTATAACCTGCTGGTTCAAGGTTTTCGCGCCGGACAACTTAACGTCAATCGCGAACCTCCGCCGGGCCTGGATCGGTTAACAAATCCTTACGACCCGGTTCAAAACAGAGATCTTGTATGGGAAAAAGATCACCTTTGCTATGAGATGAGCTACTACAGAGGCAAGCTTTACCTTTATTTTGGCACCGTGCCGGCCATCGTGCTTTTCTGGCCTTACCTGGCCGTGACAGGCCATTCTCTTCCGGAATTAGAGGCGGTCATTATTTTCATGGGGGCCGGTTTCCTGGTGGCCGCTGGATTGGTGCGCGCCATTTGGCGCCGTTATTTCGCGGAGACGGGCATCGGGTTTGTCGTCTTTGGCACTGTTGCCATGGGATTGGCCACCGGTATTCTGCCAATTTTATCATCGTGTGACATCTATGAAATTGCCAAGAGTTGTGGGCTCGCCTTTACCATGCTTTCGTTAGCGGCTGTCTGGCGGGCATTGCATGAGCCAAACCAGCGAATCAAATGGCTCGCAGCGGCGAGTCTGGCCTTTGGCCTGGCTGTCGGTTCGCGCCCGTCTTTGTTGTTTGGGGCAGTCATTCTCCTGGTTCCGATTTTTCGGGAATTCCAGGAAACCACGGAGCGAAACCTGAATCGGGCAGCCGACCACCCGTCAAACACCCGGGAAACCAGTCCTGATGCGCCGCGGAAAAAAGCGGGGCGGATCGCAGGACTATTGGCCGCGGCCACAGGGCCAATTACGTTGATTGGCATTGGACTTCTCATTTACAATGTTTTGCGCTTTGACGATCCGTTTGAATTTGGCTGGCATTACCAATTGACCAGTTGCCAGAATGGCGTGGCCAGGCAATTCAGCCTTGGATATCTGTGGTTCAACTTTCGTTTCTACTTTTTGGTGCCGGGCCAGTGGAGTATTCACTTCCCATTTCTGCATGGCCGCCCGATAACGGCGTTGCCCAGTGGTTATCTTGGAATCGGTGAATCTTCCAGCGGATTCCTGGCAAATTATCCGGTGGTATGGTTTGCTCTTTTCGCCCCGCTGGCCTGCCAGCATCGGCAGGGGGCGCGAAATTCTGCCCTCGGCTCGTTTGCCGCCGCGGTTTTCCTCCTTTTTTTGAGTTGCGGGCTGACGCTTCTTCTTTTTTTTGCGGCCGGCGCCGAATACGAATTGGATTTTCTGCCGGCTTTGATGCTGCTGGCTGTAATCGGTGTTTTCGCCGTAAACCACTCGCTGTCCGCGCGGCCGCCGCTCCGGACCATCGCCCGGTGGGCCGCATGCCTTCTGCTGTCCTGGTCTGTCCTCTTCAATTTCCTGGCGTCTATTAATGCTCACGCGAGCGTGGACTACATGAAGGGAAATTTTCTCGTCAACCTGGGACAAGTTGATGAAGCGATTAAATCGTTTCGAACGGCCTCAACGCTCGAACCCGGTGACGCGGGCTTTCACTATGCCCTTGCCAATGCGCTGTCCAAGGGGGGACGAACCGACGAATCCATTGTCCAATATCAAAAAGCCTTGGAAATGAAACCCAATTATCCCGAAGCGGATAATAATCTTGCCTTTACACTTCTTCAAGCCGGGCGGGTCGATGACGCAATCAAATATTTTCAAAAAGCTTTAGAACTTCAAAAAAGCTACCAGACTTACTACAATCTTGCCTATGCCCTTCGAATGAACAGAATGCCCCTGGAAGCCGAAACCAACTTGCAAAAAGCCATTGAACTTCAGCCGCAATTCTTGCCGGCGCAAATTGACTTGTCTTGGACATTGGCCACGTCGCCGGACGCCACAGCGCGTGATGGCGCCAGGGCGCTCGTCATCGCGGAGAATCTCAATCGGCAGCGACCGGATGACCCGATTATTTTGCGCACTCTGGCTGCGGCCTATTCCGAAACCGGCCATTTTCCCGAGGCTGTCACGACCGCAAAACGAGCGCTCGACCTGGCCCGCAACCAATCACGAGCGACACTGGGGGGCCAATTGCAAGCCGAGATCGAACACTATGAAAGCGGTAATCCCTGCCGCTCAGACCATTAAGACAAAAATATGAATAAATCCATCAATGCAATTCTTCTGATCCTGTTGCTCCTGGCCATTCTGGGCATCGAATTGGACCTTTATCATGCTAAGAAGACGCGGCGGATTTCCGAGCAGGCATCTTTGGCTCCGAATGAATTGCGCTGTGATGATTTGAAAAATCCGGTCGGGATTGATTTTCAAAAGCCGATGCTCACCTGGGCTCTGCCCCCGGCACCGGGTCGCCAACAGGCCGCGTATCAAATTCTCGTTGCGTCTTCCAGGAATTCTCTGGCCCAGGACAATGGCGATGTGTGGGACAGCGGAAAGGTAAATTCCAGCCAGTCTGTCCAGGTTAATTTTGGCGGCAAGCCGCTGGCCTCGGGTGGCACATATTTCTGGAAAGTGCGCATCTGGGATGCTGGCGGCACCATGTCGCAGTGGAGCGCTCCAGCGGATTGGACGATGGGTTTGCTCAACGCTTCCGACTGGAAAGCGAAATGGATCGGTCTTGACGAAGGTATTACCAATACCAGGTCTTTGCCGGCGCGGTGGCTGCGCAAGGAGTTCGTTTTATCAAAACCGGTGGAACGGGCTTTGGTTTACTATTCCGGGCTTGGATGGTCCGAATTATACGTTAATGGCGAGAGAGTTGGCGAACATGTGCTTTCGCCGCCGCTGAGCCAATATCCAAAACGCGAATATTATCAAACCTGTGAACTCACGCGCTTATTGAATAGCGGCAGCAACGCCCTTGGCGTGGTGCTCGGCAATGGCCGCTTTTTCGCCCCCCGGATGAATGCGGCCAATGCCGGTTATCCAAAATTAATTCTCCAGCTTCGTGTCGAGTTTTCAGACGGCACGGCGGCAAATATCCTGAGTGATGATTCGTGGAAATTGACAACCAATGGTCCGGTTACGGCCAACAACGAATACGACGGCGAAGAATATGATGCGCGCAAGGAAATTCCTGGTTGGTCCCGGCCGGGATTTGACGATTCGAAATGGCAGGCTGCCGAACTCGTGTCGGCGCCCGGCGATGTTCTGTCGGCGGTGCGGCAGAGGCCCGTTCGCGTGACACAGGAGATCAAGCCGGTCTCAATGAAAGAAATTAAGCCTGGCGTTTACATTTTTGACCTGGGCCAAAACATCGCCGGTTGGTGCAAATTGAGTGTCAAGGGGCCTCCCGGAACGCAAGTCACCCTCCGTCACGCAGAAACTCTCACGCCCGATGGCGAGCTGTACACGGCGAACCTGCGCAGCGCCAAAGCCACAGACGTCTATATACTCAAAGGCGGCGGCGACGAAAGCTGGCAACCGCGTTTCACTCTCCACGGTTTTCGTTACGTTGAGATGTCCGGCTATCCCGGAAAACCGACGATGGACTCGTTGACCGGTTGCGTTGTGGGTGATCATCTGCCGGTCTCCGGCGACTTCGAGTGTTCGAATCCATTGATCAATAAAATTTATCACAACATCGTTTGGGGCGTGCGTGACAATTACCGCAGTATTCCCACCGATTGCTGCCAGCGCGACGAGCGCCAGGGCTGGCTGGGCGACCGCGCCGAGGAATCGCGGGGCGAAACCTATTTCTTCGAAAATGGCGCGCTTTATTCCAAATGGCTGCAGGACATAGCCGATTGCCAGAGGACCAACGGAAATATTTCCAGCGTTTGTCCGGCTTACTGGAGAGTTTACGCGAACGAAGTAACCTGGGCGAGCGCCAGCGTGGTCATCCCGGGTATGCTCCGCGATCAGTTCGGCGATAAACAGGTGGTTGCCGAACATTATGATAGCGCAAAAAAATGGATTGAATACATGGCCGGTTTTATCGCCAACGGAATCATCACCAACGACGTGTACGGCGACTGGTGCATGCCCCCGGAAGACCCGAAGCTGATCCACTCCAAAGACACGTCCCGGATCACCCGCGGACCCTTGCTGGCGACGCCGTTCTTTTACAATGACCTGCGCCTGATGCAAAGTTACGCGTTGCAACTGGGCAAAGCAGACGACGCCGAACGTTATGGAAAGCTCGCGGGAACGATGAAGGACGCATTTAATAAACAGTTTTTCAACCGCGACACCGGCCAGTATGACAACGGCACTCCCACGTCATCCGTCCTGCCGCTCGCTTTTGACATGGTCCCGCCGGAACTCCACTATCGGGCTTTCCAATTTTTGGTCAACAAGCTGTCCGGCACCTGGAAAAACCACATTGGCACCGGCCTGGTGGGCGGCAAATATCTCATGCGCGTCCTTTCGGAAAACGGCCGCCCCGACCTGGCTTATGCCATCGTGACCCAAACCAACTATCCCGGCTGGGGTTACATGGTCGACCACGACGCAACGACCGTGTGGGAATTATGGAACGGAGACACCGCCGACCCATCTATGAATTCGGGCAACCACGTGATGCTCATTGGCGACCTTGCAATTTGGATGTATGAGAATTTGGCCGGGATCAAGCCTGACCCCGAGCAGCCCGGTTTCAAGCGCGTCATCATGCGCCCCTTGCCCATCGGCGATTTGACATATGTCAAAGCATGGCACCGTTCGCCCTACGGATTGATCCGGAGCGAATGGCACCGGCAGGGAAACGAATTTGACTGGCACATTGAAATTCCGGCCAATTCGACCGCAACCATTTATTTGCCGACGTCGCACGCCGAAAGCACTACGGACGATAACCAAACTCTGGACAAGTCCCCGGGCGTGAAGCTCATCAATTCAACCGAGGGCGGACCCGTTGCGGCCGCATTGCAGCCGGGTGCCTACAATTTCGTCTGCGAAGATTTCAGTTCAGATTTGCTTTACCAGCCGCAAGGAAACCAATTTAGTTTTTAAAGCTATTCCTCGCCCAACTCAACGTTCCAGTACGCCAAATCAATGAAGTGCTTCCAACTATCGTGGCGGTGCAGGCTGAAGCTGATTTGCACAAAGGGCCGCCACTTGGGTCGCTTGGGCTTGCGGATCAGGTGAAGGCCGGCCTCCTGCGGCGTGCGATTGGCCTTCTTCGTATTGCACTCGATGCACGAGCACACGATGTTTTCCCATGTCGTTGGTCCGCCGCGATCGCGCGGAATGACATGGTCCAGGTTCAAATCCTTGCGCTCAAAGACCAGGCCGCAGTATTGGCACGTGTTCTTGTCCCGCTCAAAAATGTTGTGCCTCGTGAACTTGACTTCCTTTTTCGGCAGGCGGTCATAGATCAAAAGAAGAATGATTCGCGGCACGCGGATTCGAAACGAAATGGCGTGAACGGCTTCGTCGTGCGGGGCATTTTCGGAAAAATCACGCCACTCGCTGAAATTAAAGGTGCGAAAGGACCCGTCATCCGCGTTGACCACGACCTGGGCCTGGCCTTGAAAAAGCAGGGTCAGAGCGCGCCGGGCGGTGCAGACATTCACGGCCTGCCACAGCCGGTTCAACACGAGAACATGTTGATTCAACAAGACGCTCATGGCGTAATTCGTCAAGAGTAGCAAAAATTATTCCGCCCTGTCAACCCGTTGGAACCCGGTTTTGTGTTACGATTTGGAAATAACGTTGCGTGCCTAATTTATTGACCATACGACTATCGATGTGTTCATAAAAATCAGCGGTACTACTACCGGGATCAAAAATTATGCTTTGACTGATCGCGGGCCATTGCTACCGTATTAGTGTAAAAACATAAAAAAGGAGAAAGGAAGAGATAATATGAATGGAGCATCAAAAAACGTCCTCGGTTCAGACGTCGAAATCAAAGGCAATATCAAGTTCACAGGCGAACTCACGCTCGACGGCAAGCTGGAAGGCGAAGTCCACACCGACGGCACTCTCACTCTGGGTGACAGCGCCGTGATAAATGGCAACATCAATGCCCAGACGGTCGTCGTGCGCGGCAAAGTAAATGGCAATATCAACGCCAAGGACAAGATCGAGATTAAGGCCAAGGCCGAATTGTTCGGCGATATTCGCGCGGCCAAGCTCGCCATCGAGGAAGGCGTGACATTTGTCGGCAAAACCGAAGTGAATCCAAACAAGGTTTCGCCGGTGCCGCCGCTGCCCCGGACCGGTGAAGCGCCCAAACCACCGGAGCCTGCCAAAGCCGCCCGCTAATCCGGGCGCGCCGTCGAAATTGAATGCCGTCAAAAAAACAGGACAAAGTCCTGCTGGTCTGCCCGCATTGCGGGCACCAGCAACCTGAGCCGCGCGGGGCGTTTTCCACAATTTGCAAAAATTGTGGGAAGCACCTTCGCGTCCAGGAAGTCCTCAATCCGCCGGTCAAGGCAGCCGAAAAGGGCCCCAAAAAGAAACTCATCACCTGTTTCGATTGCGGGACCGAATTGGAAGTTTCCGCCTCGGCCGAATCCACGATCTGCAAACGATGCAGCGCTTATGTGGACCTCCATAGTTACAGCATCACCAACGCCCTTGCCAAAAATTTCAAGACCAAGGGCGAATTCACCGTCGAACTCAAGGGATGGGTCTTTAATACCGAAAGCGTCGTGGGCGACGCTATCATCCGCGGCAAGTTTCACGGCAAACTCGCCGTCGAACGTACCTTGACGATCTTTTCGACCGCTGAACTCAAGGGCAGCATTTCTGCCGGACTGCTGGTTATCCCGGAAAAAAATCATTTCCGCTGGGACACGCAAATCCGGGTGGGCTCGGCGGAGATATCGGGCGAACTGGCGGCCGATCTGCGGGCCGGGGAACGTGTCGTCGTAAAAGCCTCCGCCCGATTATTTGGCAATGTGGATGCGCTCGAGCTGGTCGTTGAGGAAGGCGCGGTCATTGTTGGCCGGATGCAAATAGGGCCGCGCACCGCTGGACAGCGCAAACTGTTGTGATTTCACGCCTCCAGCCGCCCGATCGCTTCGCGCAAGGCGTTCTCCACCAAAACGCGCCGCGCGGGCGATTCGATTTTGCCGCCGTCTGATTCGCGCACATAAAAGCTGTCAATGGCCGCGCCCCGTTCCGTCAAAATGCGCGCCGCCGCCACGTCCACCCCAAGCCTGGCAAGGGTCTGCGAAATGGCGTAAAGAAGTCCCAGGTGATCTTCGGTTTCAACTTCAATCAGCGTGCGCGTCTCGGAAACCTGGTTATCAAAATGGATACGTGTGGGCATCCGCTCGCCGGCGTACGGCTCATAGACCGGCTGGGTCGTGGCCCGGGCTATGCGGGCCGGCAGGTCCCCGGCTTCGCCTGACAGAATTTTTTCCAGCAGCGCCGAAAATTTTTGGAATTGTTCGGACGTCGCCGGATTGCCGGTCCGCGCGTCCTGCACAAGAAAAGCGTCCAATGCGATCCCGTCCAGCCGCGTCAGGATTTGCGCGGTGAGGATGTTCATGCCCGAAGCGCTCAACGAACCGGCAATCTTGCTGAACAACCCGGCCCTGTCCCACGTGCATACCCGGACAAGACTATAGCCCCGGTCCGGCTCCTGATGGCACGCCGTAATGGGCGACAGCGCGCGGCCGCCCTTCACCAATTGCTCCATAAAACGGTGTGCCAGTGTGATGTCCTCCAAAATGTCACTCGCGCCGCGGATTTGAAAATACCGCAGCGGCAGGTTCGCAAAGTGGGCCACGATTTCATCGTTGGCTATTTCGTCGGATGCCAGTTCCCGGACTTCTTCCAAAAGGGTTTCGACGCGTTGTTCCTCGGCGCGAATGAATTCCGTTCCAGCCGTCAGCAACGAAGAGGCGCGTGAGTGAAGTTGCCAGAGCAACGAATCCTTGAAGCCGTTCCATAATTTGTCGCTCGTGCCTTCGGAGTCGGCGAAGGTGAGCAGGGTCAATGCATTGAGTGTTTCCACCGATTCAATCCGCCGCGCAACGTCACGAATGACCGATTCATCGTCCAGGTCGCGGCGTTGCGATACCGTGGCCATCAGGAGATGATTTTCAATCAGAACCGTAAGCGCGTGAACGTCCGGATCGTTGAGTTTGAGGCGCCGGGCGGCGCGCATCGCCATATCCGCGCTGATTTTGGCGTGCCCGTCTTTCTTGTCGTGGTCGGACTTGCCCACGTCGTGCAGGAGCAGCGCCAGGTACAGCAGGCCCGGCCGCGCCAGCCGCTGAAACAGGGGCGCGTAATTATTGTATGGTGGCTGGCGGGCCTCCCACGTTTTGTCCAATTGCTCGAGGCAAACCAGGGTATGCTCGTCGGCGGCGTAAAGATGGTAAAATTCATGCTGAACCAGGCAGGTGAGTTTGCCAAACTCAGGAATGTATTTGCCCAGCAGATTTGCCTCGTGCATCGCCCGCAGGACCGCCGCCACTTCACCCCGGCGCTCCAGGATCGTCAAAAATGTTTCGCGCACGCGTTCATCGTTCAAAAATTTCCGGTCCACGAGCGAAAGGGACTGCCGGACCAGTTGGATTAAATCCGGATGCAATTGCAATCGCCGTTGTTGGGCGTGCAGAAACACCCGCATGAGGCGCCGCGGATCGTCGCGAAAGATCCGGTCGGACGCGGCGCGGACTTCGCCGTTGGTAAAAATAAAGCCGTCCACCGGCGCGGGCGGGGATCGTTTCGGCAGCCAGGCGCGCAACGAAAGGCGGCTGGGCTTTTGGGGCACGAGCGCCATGCGCTGCTCGAGCGTGCGAGTGATCAGAAAAATATTCCGCATGTGCGTGTAAAGTTCGCGCATGAATTTTTCGATCCGGCGGCTTGGCGACCGGTCATGCCATCCCAGTGCCAGGGCCACCGCGGGCTGCAGATTTTTCCCGAGGATGTCCATGGGGCGGTTAATTTGGTAGTGCAGTTCCGTGCGCGCGCGCAGCAGAAAATCGTAGGCCGCCCCGAGCTGCCGGCTCTCTGCCTCGCTGATGAACCGGTCCTTCAGCTCCTCCGGCGAGCGCGCGCGATATTTAAAAAACACCATCCACAACAGGTTCTGGTAATCGCGCAGTCCGCCGCACCCGTTTTTGATGTTCGGTTCCTGCATGGTCGCGGAATTGCCGAATTTTTCGCGGCGCGTCTGCTGGTCTTCCAGCCGCGTGGCAATGTAGCGGTCCTCGAAACCCTCCACGCACTTGGCGATGAGCGATCTTTGGAATTTTCCGAATAACTTCTCGTCACCAACGATCAACCGGGACTCGATCAGGGAGGTCTTGGATTGCATGTCCGCGTTGGCCACCTTAACGCAATCTTCAATGCTCCGGACCGAATGGCCGACCTTCAGGCCAATGTCCCAAAGCGGGTAGAGCACGCCGTCAATGAGTCGGGACAAGTACGGCAGCGGTTTGCCGGCGGCGACCTGCCCGTCGTGCAAAAACATGAAATCAATATCGCTGAACGGATTGAGTTCGGCCCGGCCGTAACCGCCGATTGCGACCAGGGCCAGTGGCGGAAATTCCTTTTGCGCCTGGGCGGACAGGCTGCTGCGGGCGGTTTGCCATAAGTGTTCCAGCAGCGCGTCAAGCACCGCCGCCCGCCCGCGGCAGATCTTCAGGCCGCCGGCGCCGCCCCGGTGCAAAATCTTGAGCCGATGCGTCTGGACGCGAAGAAACGCTTTGTAACAAGCAAGACTATCAGCCATGGCGCTGTTCGGCGGCAATTGGAGGCGGGCAGCGGCGTCGGCCTGTATTTTCCTGATTAAATCCTGCACGGCCGGAGTATGTATTTTATCGGGAATTTTTCAAGTTTTCTGCAACTAAACGCCTTCCAATCCGATATAGATTAGTGGTTTGTTGCAACGACTTCCGGTAAATTTTTT
The DNA here is from genome assembly GCA_035933915.1 of Verrucomicrobiia bacterium. GTDB lineage: Bacteria > Verrucomicrobiota > Verrucomicrobiia > Limisphaerales > UBA11358 > UBA11358. The sequence continues at coordinate 15,300 of DASYYL010000232.1, read as the reverse complement.
TAAATGGCCATTCAATCGGACCCGGACGCCGCCTTGATGCTTCGCGTCAAGCGCGGCGATCGCGCCGCTTTTGCCGAATTGGTTGACAAGTATAAACAGCGCGTGATGAACTTCGTTTATCACCGCCTTCGCGACGAAGCCGAGGCGGAGGACCTGGCCCAAAACGTCTTTTTGCAGGTCTATAAATCACGTACCCGGTACAAACAGACGGCCAAATTTTCCACGTGGCTTTTTACGATCGCCCATAACCTGTGCCTGAATGAATTGCGCCGCCGCTCGCGGCATCCCGCCGAATCGCTCGAGGAAACGCACACCGAGAATGAGGAACAGCCGCCGCGGCAGATCGAGGACAAGTCCCAGGTTGCCGCGCCTGATCATGTGTTGCGCGGCGAACTGTCCCAAAAGATTCAGGAAGCGCTCGATGAATTGCCCGAAAACCAGCGGAGCGCCATCCTGCTGTGCCGGGAGGAGGAATTGAGTTATGAACAAATCGCAAAGGTCTTGCGCTGCTCCCTCTCAGCCACAAAATCGCTCATCCACCGCGGCCGCGAAACGCTAAAAGAAAAACTAAAGCCCTATTTGAAAACCGGCGATTGGTAAGGGACGGCGCTCTGAGGCGATTATCTGAGCCGCGACCGTGAGGGAGCGGTTATCCCGCCCAATGGTCCGGCTGCTCGGCGCCGCTTGCTCACGCGCGCGGCTCTGTTGTGATCGGTCCGCGCAGCGCGCTGTCCCTGCCAGGAACAGTGCCAGAATGCGCCCCTTTAATTCACAAACCCTTCTTTAATGGTTGAATCGACCCCATTTTGTGTTAGTTTCAAATTTCACGTTTTCAATAACCTTAACAATAGAACCGCGTAAGCGATGAGCAAAAAACAACCTACCTCTGTTGTCACTGGAGCAGCCGGATTTTTAGGCTCGCATTTGACCGACTTGCTTCTGGCGCATGGGCATAAAGTCATTGGCATCGATAATTTCATCACCGGCAGCGTCGATAACATCGCGCACCTGGGCGGTAATCCCGCGTTCAAATTCATCCAGCAGGACGTCACGGAATTTATCTTCCTCAACGAGCCGGTCAATTATGTGTGGCATTTTGCGTCACCGGCCAGCCCGTTCGATTATTTGAATTTTCCCATTCAGACGCTCAAAGTCGGTTCGTTGGGCACGCACAAGGCGCTTGGGCTGGCCAAACACAAAAAGGCGCGTTTTTTGCTGGCGTCCACCTCCGAAATCTATGGCGACCCGCTCGTGCATCCGCAGCCGGAGGAATATTGGGGCAATGTCAACACCATTGGACCGCGCGGGTGTTATGACGAGGCAAAACGCTTCGCCGAGGCCATGACCATGGGCTATCACCGCGAACACAAAGTGGAGACCCGCATCGTCCGCATTTTCAATACCTATGGACCGCGAATGCGATTGAACGACGGCCGCGTCGTTCCGGCGTTCGTCAGCCAGGCGCTCAAAAACAAACCGGTCACCGTCTTTGGCGAAGGCAAGCAGACCCGCAGCTTTTGTTACGTGTCGGATTTGATCGAAGGCATCTATCGTCTCATGTTGAGCGATTACAATTTGCCCATGAACATCGGCAACCCCGTGGAATTAACCATGGTGCAATTCGCCCGGGAGATTATCGATGTGACCAAATCCAAAAGCAAAATTGTTTTCAAACGATTGCCCCAGGACGATCCCAAACAGCGGAAGCCGGACATCACAAAAGCCAAAAAAATTCTGGGCTGGTCGCCAAAAGTCGCTTTACACGACGGCCTGACCCAAACCATCGCGTATTTCAGCAAGAAAGTCTGACTGAATTAAGAATCCTTCTCATCCTAATCCTCATCCGCAACTGAGGAAGTTCCTTCTAGTCTGTTGACGCTTAAGGCGCCACCGTTCTGTCCTTGTGTCTCTTATGTCCTTTGCGTCGCTTTCCCTCCCGGCCTAAACTCCTCCCATGCTCTTTAGCGCGCGCCAGATTAAATTCGTTTTTCCGCGCCCGGCCCTGGTCATGGGCATCGTCAATGTAACGCCCGATTCCTTTTCGGACGGCGGAAAATTCCTGGATATGAAGGCCGCAGTCAGCCACGCCTTGAAATTGGCCGGCCAGGGCGCGGAGATTTTGGATATCGGCGGTGAATCCACGCGCCCCGGGGCCGCGCCGGTGAGTGAAACCGAAGAATTGCGCCGCGTCGTCCCGGTCATCAAAGAGCTTGCGGCAGCGTTTAAATCCGGCAAGCCTGTTCCCCCGGCCATTTCGATTGATACCATGAAACCGGCCGTCGCTCGCGCCGCCCTGGAGGCCGGCGCGAGCATCGTCAATGACGTGGCGGCTGGGCGCAGCGGACCGGAGATGTGGAAAGTTATCCGCGAATTTCAGGCCGGCTACGTGGTCATGCACGCGCCACCGGGATTGCACCAAAAGGACGCCGGGACCGAAAAAGTTGTGGATACGGTCAACGGCTTTTTTTCGGAGCAATTGAACGCGTTGACGGCCTTCGGAGTCACACCTGAACAGATTGTTTTTGATCCAGGCATCGGTTTCGGGAAGAATTTGGAACAGAACCTGCAGGTGATAGCCCTTTTGGGAAGCTTTTTGAGACTGCGCCGGCCCTTGCTCCTGGGCGTATCCCGAAAATCCTTCATCGAAAAATTATTTGCTTCAGGAGTGAATGAACGCTTGCCAGCATCGCTGGCCTGCGCGATTTTGGGCATAGAGTCGGGTGCGGCTATCATCCGTGCCCACGACGTCGCGGAGACCGTCCAGGCTGTTCGCATGGCCGAAGCGGTTTTGCGTCGGCGAAATGGGTAGCACCGTCAGGGCGGACGGGCCATCCGACGGTTTTTTCGCTGGAAAATTGAATGTGAACTTAATTTGGACCTACATCCAGGACTGCTGGCGGCCCGCGTTGGAAATTCTCATCCTCGCGGTCGGCATCTATTACTTGACGCGTTTCCTGCGCGGGACACGCGGCTGGCCGGTTGTGATTGGCTTTGTGGTCGTCATGCTTGTGCTCTTTGGGCTGACCCGGCTCCTGAAACTGGTCGAGCTGCAACAGTTGCTGGCCGCGGCCTACGCGTTCTTTGCCGTTGCTGTGGTGATTATCTTTCAGCCGGAATTGCGGCGATTGCTCTCTGAACTCGGCAATTTGCCGCTCTTTGCCACAGCCCACGAGCAGCGCGAAAACATCGAGGTCATCATCCAAACGGTTGAGCGCCTCTCTGAAGTCAAAATTGGCGCCCTCATTGCCATCGAACAAACCATTCATCTCCATGACGCCGTGGAATCCGGCGTATTGGTGGATTGCGAGGCGACGCCCGAGATGCTCGAAACCATCTTCTTTCCAAATAACGCCATTCACGACGGTGGCGTCATCATCAAAGGCGACCGCATCGCATACGCGGCCTGTATTTTTCCCCTGACCCAGCGTCCCGGCCTGGCCAAGTCGCTCGGCACGCGCCACCGCGCCGCCATTGGCCTGAGCGAGGAAACCGACGCCGTTATCGCGGTGGTATCCGAAGAGAATGGAATGATTTCCCACGCGTATAAAGGGCAGCTCGTGAGGGGCGTCACCGCCGAGCAATTGCGCTCATTTTTGACCTCCGTCCTCCTGCAACCGGATAAACCTCACGGCGCGATCGAATGGGTTCGTCGTCAAATTGAGGAGCGCCTCAAACCCGCTCCGGTGGTCATCGCTAAACCTTCGCCCGGAACCACCTATGAAAAATCGAAAGAAACAGGTTAAGCAAGGTGTCTGACAATGCGTGACTGGCTGACAAAAGATTTTCATTGGAAAGCGTTTTCAGTGCTGATGGCCATCGGCATTTGGCTGACGGTGCGCAGGGCCGAATCGCCCGCGGCCCAGGCTGCCAACCTGACTTCGAATACCTATGCCAGCGTGCCGGTCCTCGCCGTTTCGACTGATTCCAATGTTCATGCCACCCAGATTATTCCGCAAACGGTCAACGTCACCATCAGCGGCGCGGTTGAAACCATGAACCGTCTGGAGCGAAACCAGATCCACGCCTTTATCAATCTCACCGGATTTTCTTCGGCGGACAATCTGTCCAGGGACGTTGAAGTCGCTCTTCCCCCGGGCACAACGGTCGTTGGCGTCGACCCGCCTCAGGTGACCGTGACTCTTCCAAAGCAACCATGAACAATCGAATCTTCGGGACTGACGGCGTTCGCGGCACCGCGAACGTCGAACCCGTGACCGCTGAAACCGCGCTAAAACTCGGCCGCGCCGCCGCGCATGTATTCAAAAACCTGAACCGTCAGCCCAGTGACCGGCGCAAACACAAAATTGTCATCGGCAAAGACACCCGCCTTTCGGGCTACATGCTCGAAAATGCCATCTCTTCCGGCATTCTTTCCATGGGCGTGGACGTCCTCTTTATCGGACCGCTCCCAACGCCTGGTGTCGCTTATATTACCCGCAGCCTTCGCGCCGACGCCGGCATCGTCATCACGGCTTCCCACAATCCTTATGCGGACAACGGCATTAAATTCTTCCGCGCGGACGGCTACAAACTGGACGACCAAATCGAAGGCCAAATCGAGAAGCTGGTTTTTAGCGGCGATATCGAAAAGGTCCGTCCGGCCGCCGAGGAAATTGGCAAAGCCGTCCGCATTGACGACGCCCTCGGCCGCTATATCGAATTTGCCAAGGCCGGCTTCCCCAAAAATCTTACGCTGGAAAACATGCGCATCGTCGTGGACTGCGGCAATGGCGCCGCCTATAAATCCTCGCCTTGCGTGCTGCGGGAACTGGGGGCGGAAGTGATTGTTTTCGGAAACCAGCCGGACGGAAAAAACATCAACGAAAACTGCGGTTCCATGCACCCGGACAACCTTTGCGCCAAAGTCATTGCCCACAAAGCCCACCTGGGCATCGCCCACGATGGCGACGCCGACCGGGTTTTGCTTTGTGACGAAAACGGCGTGTTGGTCGACGGCGACGATATTATGGCCGTTGCCGGCACCGACATGCTCGCCAGGGGCACCCTTGCCGCAAAGACTCTCGTCGCGACGGTCATGAGCAACGCCGGCCTGGAGGCCGCGGTCAAAAAGGCCGGCGGGAAGATCATTCGCACTGCCGTCGGCGACAAAAACGTCATCGATGAGTTGCTCAAGAACGGCTTCAACTTTGGCGGCGAACAAAGTGGTCACCTCATCTTTAAGGATTTCAGCACAACCGGCGACGGCCTGGTGGCCGCATTGCAAATCCTGAGGATCATGCGCGAAACCAGCCAGCCGCTCTCGCAATTGGTAAAATGCTGGACCCGCTTCCCTCAACTGGTCACCAACGTTAAGGTGCGCGAAAAAGTTCCGTTTGAAAAATTGGACGGCATCCTGACGATGATTTCCGCGGCGGAATTGGAACTGAAATCCGCCGGCGGCCGGGTCCTGTTGCGCTATTCAGGCACTGAACCCAAGGCGCGCCTGCTGCTCGAAGGCCGGGACGAAGACAATTTGAAAGCCTGGTCGCATAAAATCTGCGGCGCCATCCAAAAACAAATCGGTGTGTAATGTATCCGCGAATTTCGCGAATTGACGCGAAAGAATGAATAGCCAAATTTGCGATTATGCGGGATTGACACCTTTTCGAGGATGAGGATGAGTTGAGAATGATTTCCCGACTCATACCCTCTGCTCCTTTCGCCCTCTCACGTGCTCGCGCCTGGCACGATATAAACGTCTATCGTCCGGAGTTTTTCGAGGACCATTTCCACCGTCTGCTCCAAAGCGCCCAGATTTTCTGAGATCACCGTTAGCGCGTTGCGGCCCAGTTCGGCGCGCTGATATTGATCCTCCAGCAGTTCGCCGAGAACTTTCTCCAGCCCGGCGGCATCGCGCACCTGCACCGCGCCGCTCTGTTCGACGAATTTCCGCGCAATGTCCTTGAAATTCTGCATGTTCGGCCCGAACACGATTGCCTTGCCGGAGGCTCCCGGTTCAATTGGATTTTGCCCGCCCTCTGCGGTCAAACTTTTGCCGACAAAAACCACCGTGGCGTGTTCGTAGAAACAACGGAGTTCGCCGGTCGTGTCCACCAACAGGCAATCGATTTCACCCGGAGCCAGGCGGGTATCGGGGCGAACGGCTGTCCGGAAAAAAAGCTTCACGCCGCGCTCCCGCAACTGGCGCGCGACATCATTGCTGCGTTCGAAATGGCGCGGCACTAGAATCAAAAAAAGTTTCGGAATTTGCGCCCGCAATCGCTGGGCGATCTCGGCCAAAATCACTTCCTCGCCGTCGTGCGTGCTGCCTCCGATCAGGATCGGTGTTTCGCTGTCGCCGTTGATACCCAGTTGTTTGAGCAATCCGGAAACATCCGCTCCGCCTGGTTCCGCGGCCACGGCGACATCGTATTTTAAATTGCCGGTCACCCGGACGCGGTCCGGCCGGGCGCCCACGGCTCGAAACCGTTCGGCGGCGACTTCGTCCTGCGCCGCTATTCCCTCAAAAGACGCAAACAATTGCCGGAACAAAAACCCGAACCGTCTGTAGCCGCGAAATGAGCGGTCGGACAATCTGGCGTTGGCCAGGAACAGTGGGATTCCGCGCTTTTGGGCCTGCCAAATAAAATTGGGCCAAATCTCCGTTTCAAATAAAACTACGACGTCCGGATGAACCGTGGACAATGCCCGAGCGACAATGCCTGCGCGATCGATGGGATAATAGATCTTGCTGATATGAGGTTGAAGCCGTTTGCGCAGGATCCCCATGCCCGTAGTTGTGGTGGTGGATACGACAAATTTCAAGTTTGGCGCCCGTTTTTCCAGGGCGTGAATGAAATGAACCAGGAGGTTCACTTCGCCCACGCTCACGGCGTGCACCCAAAGAATATGGCGATTGGTCAGGGCCTGCTTGAGCTTGGCGTCATAGTTGCCAAAGCGCTCCCAAAATCCCGCGCCCCAATTGCCCCGCCTTGCCATCCGGTAAAAATAGTATGGCGATGACAGGACAAAGATAATCGTGAACAGAATATTGTATATTGCGCGCACTGTTTCCTCAACTGATGCTCAACCACCAAAAGTGTTTCACAATTACCGGGAGTTTTCAACCACGGAAGCGTGCGGAACGTGCCCCCGCGCCCCGGTCTTAACGCTGGTAGAAAGATTCAGGGACCGGGCTCGACCCGGAGTTGCATGAACTGCGAAGTGGCAGGACGACTGGCGCCGTTCGATGTTTGGCCGGGAAATCCATCTCCCATCTCCGCACTCACTCCATCCCTTTGACAATTCTCTCAGCTTCGCGCCGGCCAGGGCTTCCGTTGTTGCGGGACCGGCTGTCGCCGCTGGCGTGGTGGCGTTGACGCCATTTGCCGGGGCTGATGCCGAAACGACGCGCGAACATTTGATTGAACAGGCTCAACGATTTGTAGCCGCTCTCGAAAGCCACTTCCACAACCTTTGACTTGCTGGTGGCCAGCAATTCGCAGGCGCGCGCCAGGCGGATTTCCGCCCGCTTATCCGAAAAGGACATGCCCATTTGTTCGAAGAAAATGCGGCTTAAATGGCGCGGGGTGCAGCGCGTGACTCGCGCCAGTTCGTCAAAGCTCATTTCCGAAAGCACATCGGGCGGCGCGGTAGCCAAAAAGGCGCGCAAACGGTCCCGGGCATCGCCGGCATCCGCCTGCGGCGCGGCCTTTTCATCGAGTTTGCCGTCAAAAATCTCAACAAAGAGCTGCAGTAACGATAGCCGGAACAGCAATCCGCTGGCGTTGTCGTTCCCGCGCGCATCCTTCATGCGGCATGCGATCGGGCTGGATGCGGAAAAGACCTGAAAGGCCAGGTCATTTTGAGTAGCGGCGTTTTTGAGGAAATCCTGTTCGTTCAAGGTGATGATCCCGGTGAGGCGGGAAGGCATTACGCTAAAGGAATGAACGGCCATGCTGTTTAGTTGGCTGGCCAGGATGTGTCCGCGCGCGCCGGCGGAAACCAGGATGACTGATCCCGGCTCCAGGTCCGCGCTTCCGCCTCCGTGAAGCCAATATCCGACCCCGGCTTCCACTTGAATGAGCGACCAATCGGACGGGCCTGGGAACCATTCTTTGCCAGGTAAAATTGAGAATTTCCTGATCGTCAGATGAGGCTCATACAAATGATCCAGCGTATTCATGCTTCAGTTTTCGAGACGGCCTGCCTGCAATTACATCCCCTGGAACACACAGACTACTCGTGACGTGTTACAAACCGATGACAGTTTTGAAAAGTTAATGAAACTCCAAAGGCTCTATTTTTCAGGGCTATTCGCCCGCTTTATCGGTCGCTGTTTCAGGTTCGTCACATTTCTGACAGAAAAATGCAATACTTACGGATTATGAAGAGTGGACATTCCCTCTTCTGTTCTTCAACCTTTGCCATGCAGAAGACGTTGCATATCCTGGCCTTATGCGCCGCTGTTGCTTTGACCGGCTGCAAAACAATTTCGCCCATGTCTAAAAATCAATTCAGCTCGTTCAAAGGCCTCGATAATTTTTCAAACTTCGCCGCCTCCACCAATGCCAGCGGCGAAACGGTGTTGCTCTCGCCGTCCATTCCGGCCGGAATGGACTGGAACGAACTCATCGTGTCCTGGAACGCCGATGCCCCGGCCGGAACGTCCGTAAAAGTCGAAGCCCAGGCGCTTGCGTCGGGCCGCGCGACGCAATATTACACGATGGGCCTGTGGTCGCCGGATAATGTGACGTTCCCGCGCACAAGTGTGCGTGATCAGGCGGATGCCGACGGCAAAGTAAAGACCGACACGCTGGAACTGTCGCAGTTCGCCGACGCCGCGCAATTGCGCGTGACGCTCGGCGGCTCAAATGGCAAGTTGCCCAGGCTGAAGTTTCTTGGGCTCTCGTTTTCGAACACGAAAATCGCTCCTCCCGTTCATGGCCCTGACCGCGAGGCCTGGGGAAAGATTATTCCTACGCCAGAGAAGTCGCAAAACGCCTATCCGGAGGAAGAAGGATGGTGCAGTCCCACGTCGCTCACGATGGTATTGGAGCGTTGGGCCGGAGTCCTTAATCGGCCCGAACTGAATCTCGACGTGCCCCAGGTTGCCGCCGCGGTCTATGATGATGCATATGACGGCACGGGCAACTGGCCATTTAACACTGCCTTTGCCGGCAGCTTTCCCGGCATGCGCGCCTATGTCACCCGCTTTAACGGCATTTCCGAACTGGAACAATGGATCAACGCCGGAATCCCCGTCATTATCTCGGCGCCCTGGGGCATGCTCGACCCGAGCCGCATCTCCACCGGCAACGGTCACTTGACCGTTTGCATCGGCTTTACCAAAGATGGCGACGTCGTGGACAACGATCCCGGCACCAATCCAAAGAAAAGTGTGCGGCACATCTACAAACGCCAGGACGTCATCCGCGCCTGGGCGTCGTCGTACAATACCGTGTACCTCGTCTATCCCGTTTCTGCCAAAATTCCAAAAGATCAGTTTGGGCAGTGGTAATCAAAACATCCAAATCTGAAGATCCAACATCCAGAGAAGGGCCAAGGCCCGAGCATCCAGCATTCCGGTCCTGGCGCTTGAAGGTTCTCTGGCGCCTGGATGTTGGAATTGGATGTTTTTTTGGCTGCCAATAATTGGACGTTCATGGGCAATGGATGGAGAGTCTTCCAATCCGCATCCATTAGATTAACCGCGTTGACAATTTGAACCGGCAATTCCATCTTTAATGCTCTATGGATGTTCTCACTCTTTCACGCATCCAGTTTGGCCTGACCATCGGCTTTCACTATATCTATCCCCCGCTCAGCATCGGCCTGGGCATCATGCTCGTCCTCATCGAAGCGTCCTGGCTGAAAACCAAAAACGAGGTCTATCACCAGATGGCCAAATTTTGGACCAACATTTTTGCGCTCACCTTTGCGATGGGCGTCGCCACCGGACTCGTCATGGAATTTGAGTTCGGCACCAACTGGGCATCGTACTCCCGATTCGTCGGCGATATTTTCGGCAGCGCGCTGGCCGCGGAAGGCATTTTTGCTTTTTTTCTGGAAGCAGGATTTCTCGCCGTGCTGCTTTTTGGCTGGGACAAGGTCGGTCCCAGGGTGCACTTTTTTTCCACGTGCATGGTTTGCCTGGGCGCGCATTTCAGCGCCGTCTGGATCACCGTGGCCAATTCCTTCATGCAAACGCCCGCGGGCTACCATCTCGTTGGACCGGAAATGCACCAACGCGCCGAAGTCACAAGTTTTTGGCAGATGGTTATGAGCCCTTCGAGCGGCGATCGTCTCTTTCACACGCTCTGTGGCGCATGGATGGCGGGAGCGTTCCTGGTCGCGAGTGTGAGCGCGTATTATCTGCTTAAAAAAAGGCACGAAGATTTTGCCAGGCGTTCCTTGCGGCTCGCCCTGCCGGTCGCATTGGTCGCGTCCATCGTCCAGGGCATTAGCGGCGATATGAGCGCCCGCGAAGTGGCCAACTGGCAACCGGCCAAGCTGGCCGCATTTGAGGGACTTTATAATACTCAATCCAACGCGCCGCTCACACTCATTGGGTACGTCGATGAGCAGGATCAGCAGGTTAAGGGATTGCAGGCGCCGGGTCTTTTGAGCTTTCTCGCATTTCACGATCCGCGCGCCACGGTCAAAGGTTTGGATGCCTTCCCGACTGGCGACCGGCCGCCGGTGGAACCCTGCTTCATGTTTTTCCACGGCATGGTGGCCATCGGCATGGCGCTGCTTTTGATTTCGGTGCTCGGGTGTTTTTTGATGTGGAGCGGGAAATTGGCCGTCAATCGCTGGCTGTTATGGATTCTGGTTTTCTCCGTTTTGGGACCTGAAATCGCCAATCAATTCGGCTGGTTTGCCGCTGAAGTCGGCCGGCAGCCGTGGATTGTCTATGGCTTGATGCGCACGCCCGCGGGTTTGTCAGCGGTCATCCGCGCCAACACCGTCCTTACGTCACTCATTTTGTTCACGTTCATTTACTTCCTGCTCTTCGCCGTGTTCATTTATTTGCTGAATCATAAAATCCAAACCGGCCCGCATCCGGATGACCTCGTGCCGCACGGCAAATTGGCCATTCCAAACCTGACAACCGATGAATATACCATTTGATTTCAATACGATTTGGTTCGTCCTTGTTGGCATTCTGTTCACGGGCTACGCGATGCTCGATGGTTTTGATTTGGGCGTTGGCGCGCTGCACCTGTTCACCAACAAAGACGAAGAACGGCGCGTGATGCTCAATGCCATCGGCCCGGTTTGGGATGGCAATGAAGTCTGGCTCGTTACCGGCGGCGGCGCCCTGTTTGCCGCGTTTCCAAATTGTTACGCCACCGTCTTCTCGGGCTTTTATCTTGCCTTTATTCTTCTGTTGTTTGCCATGATCTTTCGCGCCGTGGCCATTGAATTTCGCAGCAAACAGCCCATGCGCTGGTGGCGCCAAATGTGGGACATCGGATTTGCCGCCGGCAGCATCGTCTCGGCCCTGCTCATCGGCGTGGCGATGGGCAACATCGCACAGGGCGTGCCCATTGACGCCAATGGCGAATTTGCCGGCACTTTTCTCGGTCTTCTCCAGCCTTATCCGCTTCTGCTGGGCATGACCACCGTAGCCCTGTTCATGATGCACGGCGCCATTTACGGCGCGATGAAAACGGAGGGCGAGCTTCACGACAAACTCCGGCGCTGGGCAATGAACTCCATCATCTTTTTCGTCATCTGCGCCGCCACCACCACCATGGCTACTCTGCTTTACGTGCCGCACATGGCCGCCCGTGTCAAAGACCATCCCTGGCTCTTCAGCATCGCCCTGGCAAACATGCTGGCCATTGCCAATATCCCGCGCGAATTCCATCGCGGCAACGACTGGCTTGCGTTCCTTTCCTCCTGCGCTGCCATGGCCACGCTCATGCTGCTGTTCGGCATTAATCAATATCCCTACCTGGTCTACAGCGTGCCAAATCCGCAAAATTCACTGGATATTTACAACGCGGCTTCCTCACAGAAAACGCTCGGCATCATGCTCGTCATCGCCGGCATCGGGGTTCCCATCGTCCTGGCCTATACCGCGTGCATCTACTGGATTTTCCGGGGGAAGGTAAAGCTGGGGAAGTCGAGTTATTGATGACGCCAATTTCCGGGTCTTATTTGGCAATTAAGGGAGAGAAAAATGGGGTGGCGAGAGTAAATCAAAGTATGGTGACTGAAAGATTGAATATGACCAAAGATCCGAAGCGTGTGGCAGGCCCATTGCCGACCGGCTTGAGCGCTGATGGCCTCGGCCCGCCGGGGGAAGCGGTTTCCGTGAACGCCTGCATTGAAAGAATTCATGCTCGCGCAGAGACCCTATCGCCATTGTTGAAGGAAATTCTGGCATTTCGCCCCCCACCCCGTTGGGGAATCAATGAGTAGCCGGCAAATTATGCGGAGTCGAGAGGGCGGCGGCTTCGACTGCTAAGAGGAGAATTCCCGCGGCAGGGCGGGCCTCCCGCTCCGCCAGGCAAGCACCACCGGCGCTTGCCAGTCTAAATTCGGCGTTCAGCGTTCGGTCTTCAATAAACATTGAGATTCCCACCCCGTCACAATTGCCCTAAAATTTGCGAAAAGACGCAAAAGTGAAGGGCAACATTGCCAGGCAGAAGTTTTTTTGGCCCGCTTTGGGCGGGGCTTTGGCCGCCCTTTGCGGACTGTTGCTTTGGGAAATGCCGTTGGGCGCGCCGTGGGTCAACGCCAGCTACGATTATCTCTTCCGCTTCGAAAGCCGCGCGGTCACGAACAATGTCGCGCTGATCCTGATGGATAATCAGGCTTTTGACCAATTTCATCAGGGGCGCGGCCAGCCGTGGAGTCGGGCCTTGCATACGCGTTTGCTCAATAAGCTGGCCGACGACGGCTGCTCACTCGTGGTATTTGATTCGTTTTTCGGAGGCCCGCGTGACTCGGCCGGCGATAGGGCCTTTGCGGCGGCGATGTCCCGGCAACAAAACATCGTGCTCATGGCCAAACAAGCGCAGGTCACGCACTCCGGCCTGGCCGGCGTGGAACCGGTGCTCCCGCTGCCGATGTTCCTGGCGGCAGCCAGAACCAACTGGGGCATCGGATGGCTGGACCCGGCTTCTGATTCAATCGTCCGGCGGCATTGGCCGTTTCCATCGCCAGGACCCGACCCCTCGTTGGCAGGGACAGCCGCGCGGCTTTCGGGAGCGGCGCTAAGCGTCACGCCGCAGGAACGCTGGCTTCGGTATTATGGAGACGAAGGGCCGTGGGTGAGAATGAGCTATGGATTCGCTTTGGCCAAACCCGCGCAATATTTCCGGAACAAAATTGTTTTTATCGGCGCTGAGCCGCAAACGTCGCTGCCGGGCGATGGTGAGGACGAATTCAGCACGCCGTTTACCCGTTGGACCGGCCAATCCAAAGGCGGCGTGGAAATTTTACTGACGGAGTATCTGAACCTCATGAACGGAGATTGGCTGCGGCGACCGCCAGCCTGGCTGGAAATTTTAGTTCTCGTCGCTACAGGATTACTCGCCGGCGCGGGATTTTGCCGGATGAAATTTTGGCTGGCGGCCAGCGTCGCGGCGGGCGCTGTCCTGGCAATTTCACTGGCGGCGGTTTCGTGGAGTTATTTCACAAATTATTGGTTCCCCTGGCTGATTGTGGGCGGAGGACAAATTCCAATCGCTCTGGCATGGGCCGGCATTGTAAAACTTCGCGAGCCGCGGCGAATTGAGACAGCGGTGGCAGAGCCGTTGCCCGCGACGCCGGGATTCGAATTGTTCCAGCCGCCGTTTGGCCGAGGCGCTTACGGCAACGTGTGGCTGGCCAAAAATGCCGCCGGACAATGGCGCGCGTTGAAGGTCATTTACCTGAAACATTTTAACGGCGACGCCGCGCCTTACGAACGCGAGTTCAACGGCGTCAGCCGTTACAAACCGGTTTCCGATAAACATCCGGGATTGTTGCGCGTGGATTTCGTCAGCAAAAAATCCAACGGCTATTTCTTTTACGCGATGGAATTGGGCGATTCGCTGACATCCGATTGGCACGATGAACCCACCACGTACAAGCCGCGTGACCTGGGCGGTGAACGCTCGCGCTCGCCGGACAGAAGGTTGCCGCGCACGGATTGCATTCGCATCGGAATCGCCCTGGCGGATGCTTTGACCTTTCTGCACAAAAACGGGTTGACGCACCGCGACATCAAGCCCGGGAACGTCATTTTTGTAAACGGCGAGCCTAAATTGGCGGACCTGGGATTGATTGCGGACATTCGTCCGGACGATGAAACCAAAACGTTCGTAGGCACGCCGGGCTACATGCCGCCGCCGCCCGAACCGCCCGGGACCCCGCTGGCGGACATTTATGCCCTGGGCATGCTGCTCTACGTCGTCAGCACGGGCAATAATGCCGCATTTTTTCCGGAAATCGCCACCACGCTGGTGAACACCCCGGAACCAGCGCCCTATCTTGCCCTGAACGCCATCATTCTCAAAGCCTGCCAGCCGGAGCCGGCGAAGCGCTATCAGTTGGCGGAGGAAATGGGTGCCGCTTTGCGCGCCCTTACCTGATGAGAACTTACAAAATCCAAATTCGAAGTTCCAAGCTCCAGAGAATGTTCAAGCGCCACCGGCACGAGGAATTTCTAAAGTTTCTCCGCCAGGTGGACCGGTCCACCGCCGAGGAAATGGACCTCCATCTGATCGTGGACAATTACTCCACACACAAGCATCCGAAGGTCAAACAATGGATTGCCCGGCACAAGCGATTTCACCTGCATTTCATTCCCACCAGTTCATCCTGGTTGAATTTGGTGGAGCGGTGGTTTGGTGAAATCACCCGCAAAAGGATTCGCCGTGGCGTTTTCAAAAGCGTGCAGGAATTGATCGAAGCCATCCAAGCCTACGTTAAAACCAACAATCAAAATCCCAAGCCCTTTGTCTGGACCAAGCGCGTCGACCAAATCCTAGAAAAGGTGAACCATTGTAAAGCCAGTACTGTTACACTACACTAGTTACGAGAGGCCAAACATACACAGGAACGTACGTCGACGTGGGTTTATTTTATACCCTGACACTGGGGAACCAACGGGATGTTGGAAACTACCCAACGTCAATCAGCCTGAGTCCTTCACCAATGTGGCTCGCCCTATCAGATTCCAGTTCGAGAACTATAGCCGATTTCACGGCGGCGGATGGATTCCAAGCTAACATAGTTTCCACCGCCCCTGAACCAGGCGCAATGGCTTTGCTTGCCAGCGGTCTGGCCGCGCTCACGTTGCTAACACGCCGAAAGTCCCTATAACGTCCAACGTCCGCAAAGCAAACGTCGCAACCCAAA
>DASYYL010000197.1:0-6981 GCA_035933915.1 Verrucomicrobiia bacterium | reverse complement strand
GAACCGTCACCAGCGGAGAGAAAGCGAGCGTTTCAAAAGTTTTAGCTACGACGACCTGCTCAAGCGCGACAAAGTCAATCTTGATATTTTCTGGCTGAAAGACGAATCACTGGAAGAATCTGCCAACCTGCCCGCACCAGAAATCATTGCACAGGAAATCTCTGACGACCTCGAAGCCGCCCTGGAACAATTCGCCACCATCGCCGAGGATTTAAAGAAATAGGAGAACATACAATTTACAGAATGTATTCACTTATTGCTATCTGCATACATTGAGTAATAATTACTTCGTGTCCAGGAATCATCAAAACGAAGTGCTGAAGCTCGCGCGCAAGCTGGGAGTGCTACGCCCGCGTGACCTGGAATCCATTGGCGTTCCGCGAGTTTATCTACGGCCAATGGTTGAACGCGGCGAGCTGCTTAAGACCGGACGGGGGCTTTATGTGGCGGCGGGCACAACGCTCACCGAAAATCATTCGCTGGCGGAGGCGGCGAAACTTTCGCCGAAAGGAGTCATTTGTCTTCTGTCCGCGCTACGCTAACCACCTTTGGATACAGTTGCAGAAGGAAAAACCCTGACGGCAACCTGGAAATCAAACCGCTGGCTCAATCCTTGACCGGCGCGCCGTCGGAACGGCATTAGGGGTTACCAGGGGTGGTCGCGCTCGACCCCTGGCTAATTTCCGGCGCCCATTCAGGGCGCTCAGTTGGCGGCTTCGCCGGAAGTTTCAGCCGTTGATGGAGATGTTGGACGGCAATGGCAATTGGACAGAACCGCCCTCCGCCGCTTCCCAGTCATTTGCCTTGATAACAGCCAGCAAATGTAGCGCCCCTGTTGCACCAGTGTAGCACCCAATGTAGCACCCTAAGCAGTTGGCATTAAGCAATGTAGCAGGTGTAGCACCCTATCCGACTTCATATATCATCGCCCAATCAGGTGTTCTCCATGTCATTGACTTCCTGCCGCCTGGTAGTCACACTGGCGGCGCATAAGGTGAATCCGTCCGCAACTTCTTTCCGCCGGCTTTGGGTTCTTATCCCATTGTTGCTGGTTGTTTGTCTTCTGTTCTTTCTCCCGGGCAATAAGGGCAACAAGCAGAATAACAATCCGCCTGAACCAGGCACACCGGAGACGAGGACCGGCGATGAAATCGTGGCCGCAGGACAATTTTTTCATACGGGCACGCGTGTGGTGCTCTGGACGGACCCAAACGGCTACGATGCGTATCGCATATTCCCGCGTTTTACCGGTCTGTCAAATGATCCGCCGCAATACTACAACGGCATTCATTACGATGTGCGCAACCACGACATGACGCCGGAGGAATTTGCGGCAGTCCGCTCGGGGAATTGGGACGTGCCGATGTTGCAACGGGTCGTTGACCAGTTTGTCATTCACTTCGACGTGGCGGGCACAAGCCGCCGATGTTTTCACACGTTGCAGGACGTGCGCGGGTTGAGCGTGCAATTCATGCTGGATGTGGATGGGACAATCTATCAGACATTGGATTTGAAGGAGAGAGCCTGGCAAGCCACGATCGCGAACAGCCGGTCCATTGGCATAGAAATCGCCAATGTCGGCGCGTACACGTTGACGGACTCAAATCCCCTTGAAACATGGTATCAACAGACCAATGGCCAGACGCTTTTGACCATTCCGGACGACTTTGGCGCCGCCGGGATAATGACGTCCAATTTTGTCGGGCATCCGGCGCGTCCTGATCCGGTTGAAGGCAACATCCAGGGCAAGGATTTGGTCCAGTACGATTTCACGCCGGAACAATATCAGGCGCTCATCAAACTGACGGCTGCGCTTTGCAAAATATTTCCAAAAATCCGGTGCCAATATCCGACCAACGATTCCGGCGAACTAATCACATCCAAATTACCGGATGACGTGCTGACAAATTACGAAGGCATTTTGGGACATTACCACGTGCAAACGGACAAAGTGGATCCGGGCCCGGCGTTTCAATGGGATTATGTGGTGGATGGGGCGAGAAAGATATTGGCGGAGGAGACGAATGAAGTTGAAGGGTTGAAGCGTTGAAGCGGAGAGCGATTACGTGGCGCGTGTTATGTCAAGGATGGCAGGGACGACGAAATGGGGAAAAAGACGGGCGCCGAAAAATCCGCAGTTGCGCGTTGTGTGAAACATGTTATGCTTAAGGCATGAAGACGATATCTATTCGAGACTTGCGCCAACGTTGGCCCGAGGCAGAGGCGGCGCTGCAAATCGAAGATGAAATTCTGATTACACGCGACTCAAAACCAGTTGCAAAGCTGGTGCGTGTCGCGCCGCGCAAGATCAAACGGAAACGCTGGAATCCGGACGAACACATGCGCTGGATGAAGAAGGTGTACGGGAACAAAGTGTTTTTCGACAGCGACGAGCAGCTCGCGGCCGCACGCGCGGACCGAAAATTGATCTAAACAATGGTTTATGCCGACACAAGTTGCCTGCTGAAAGTGCTGCGACCTGACCCTTTGAGCAAAGCGGTGTGGACCGCCATCCTTGCGGAAGAAACTGTTGTCGTCTCGACTCTGGCAGAACTGGAAACCCTGGCACAATTAAAAGCCGCCTGGACCGGCGGCCTTCTGGCGCGCAGTGAATGGCGGCAGGCGGAAACACGGTTCAATATCTTAAAAAATCAACCGCCTTTTGAATTTCGCGCACCTCCGGCAGCATTATTCCAGACAGCGCTACGCCAGCACCGAAACTCAGGCGACGTTCATTGCCGCTCGCTGGATCGGTTGCACCTGGCAGCGATGGAGGAATTGGATGTTTCGCGACTAATGACACATGACGTCAATCAGGCCAATGCCGCAATTGAAGCCGGTTTTCAAATCATCAGTCCCGGTCGCGGTTGATTCGCGCTGGTTGGGTCAGCAAGAATCTGTGGACGACCCCAACGACAGCAGCTAAGATTTTTTCCTATGCATTTCAAATCGTTAAATCTTTCCAGGATGGGCTCTTGCGCAATTGCCGCCACCGTTTTTCTCGGATGGTCATTGAGGGCTGAATTGCCCGTGGACGACGCATTGCCAATGGTGGGCACCGATGCGCATGGCCATACTTTCCCCGGGGCTACCCTGCCCTTTGGTTTTGTTCAATTGAGTCCCGACACCCGCTGGGGCGGATGGGACGCCTGCGGTGGCTACTATTATACTGACGACACGATTCAGGGTTTCAGCCACACGCACATCTCCGGAACGGGTTGCGCCGACATGGGCGATGTCCTGGTTAAACCGATGACGGGCGAACTGAACCCGCCGGGGACTTATCAGCCATTGGATGATCTCCGGTTTCGATCGCATTTTTCGCACAATGAGGAAGTCGCGCAACCGGGTTACTATCGTGTGAAGCTCGATACCTACAACATCCTCGCGGAATTAACGGCGACAGCGCATTGCGGGATGCATCGTTACACGTTCCCGGCGTCGCGTCAGAGCCATATTATTATTGATTTGGTGCACGGCATCGGCAGCCATCCGACCGACGCGGAAATGAAGGTCGAGAACGAGCACCTGGTAACGGGTTACCGTTGCGTGGACGGGTGGGCCAAAGGCCGGCTGATTTATTTCGCGCTGGAAACGTCACGGCCCATCAAGGACTTCGGTCTCGAGGCGGATGGAAAGCCGCTTTCATCCGGCCAAACAGATGCCAAAGGTAAAAACATTCGGGGACATCTTGATTTCAGGACGTCAAAAGGCGAACAAATCATATTGCGAGTGGGCCTTTCCCCCACCAGCGTGGAAGAGGCGGAGGAAAATCTCCAGGCGGAAATGCCCAACAACGATTTTGACGCGGTTCGCGAAGCGGCGCGGAAGATCTGGAACGACAACCTCTCACGCATTCAGATCGAGGCGTCCAATCCCGACATCCGGCAGACATTTTATTCGTGCCTTTATCATTCCATGATTGCGCCGCAGTTGTGCAACAACGCCGATGGCAGCTATCGCGGCACAGACCGGCAGGTTCATTCGGCGAATTTCCAGGATTATTCGACGTTTTCGATGTGGGACATTTACCGAGCCGAAGCGCCGTTGTTGATGTTCACGGAACCGGACCGGGTCAATGATTTCATCCAAAGCATGCTGGTTTTTTACCAGCAATCGCCCGATCACGCCCTGCCCGTCTGGCCGCTCGCCAATTATGAAACGGGCTGCATGATTGCGTACCATTCCATTCCGATTATTCGCGACGCCTACCTCATGGGCTTCCGCGGATTCGATCCGGAACTCGCTCTCAAGGCGATGGTGGACACGGCGATGAATGGCCGCAACCGCCAGGATGAGTATCAAAAATACGGTTATATCCCCTGGGAAAAAGACCAGAGCGCGGCGACATCGCGCACGATTGAATTAAGCTATGATGACTGGTGTATTGCGCAAATGGCCAAAGACCTGGGCAAGACTGACGAAGCGGATTTGTTCAGCAAGCGGGCGGAATATTACAAAAATACATGGGACCCAACGACGCGGTTTTTCCGGTCGAAACAAGCGGACGGCACCTATCATGAGCCGTTTAATCCCCGTCAAATGGTGCAGGGAAACAACGTTGCTACGGGCTATTACACGGAAGCGAATGCGTGGGAGTATGCCTTTGCAGCCGTCCAGGACGTGCCCGGGATGATAAAACTCTACGGCGGCGACAAGGCGTTCGTAGCCCGGTTGGATGAACTCTTTGACCAGGATTCCTACATGCCGGATTGGCGCGTGGATGCGACGGGTTTAATTGGGCAATATGCGCACGGCAATGAACCGGATGAAGCCACGCCTTACCTTTACGCGCTGGCCGGCGCGCCATATAAGACCCAATGGATAGTTCGCGAAATCGAACTGACTCAATTCGACAACACGCAGGAAGGAATTGATGGCAATGACGATTGCGGGCAAATCTCGTCCACCTATGTCTGGAGCGCCATGGGACTTTATCCGGTGAACCCGGCGAGCGGTATTTATGTCATTGGCAGCCCGCTCGCGCAGAAGGCGGTGATCAACCTGGACCCGAAATATTACAAGGGCGGCACGTTTACGATCATCGCGCATAATTGTTCCAAGCAATATTGCTACGTGCAATCGGCCGAATTGAACGGAAAGCCGCTGAATCATCCGTGGATAACGAAAGATGACATCATCAATGGCGGAACGCTGGAGTTGAAAATGGGGATTTTGCCGAATAAGAATTGGGGGACGGCGGGGGAAGAAGACGGACAGACTGTGAGACGGTGACCTGGGTGGATTAGTGGATTATTGGATAGATGGGGTCTGCGTGGCGCGTCAAGTATTTGGGGACGGGGGTTGGAAAGACTGGATGGTGAGAGTGACCGGATGAATAAGGCGCAAATTTAAAGCGAATCAGGAAAGCAGCAGTTCAGGAAGAGAGAATTCGTGTATTGCTGCTTTCCTCGTTTATTCGATTTTCGCTCATTCGACCTCGAATCCCAGTTCGCGGAAGCGCTGCAATTTGTAAAGGAGCGCGCGGCGGCTGATGCCCAGAGACCTGGCGGTTTCAGTACGGTTAAACTGATGCTGGCGCAGGGCCTGCAGGATGGCATTGCGCTCGATTTCCTCCCAGCGCCCGGGTTCGACCGTTTTGCGCGGCGGAGCCCCCTGCCCCCCGGCTTCCCGGACGCGCGATGGCAGATGTTCCGGCAAAATCAATTCGCTGCGCGACAGGAGAACGGCGCGTTCCATGGCGTTGCGCAGTTCCCGAACATTGCCCGGCCAGCGATAGGCTTCCAGGCACGCGGCAACCGTTTCGGAAAATCGGGCGCGTCCTTTTGCAATTTCTTCGATGAACCGGCTCGCCAGCGGCAAAATATCCTCGCGCCGCTCTCGCAAGGGCGGGATGCACAGTTCCACAACGTTTAGCCGAAAAAATAAATCTTCCCGAAAACGGCCGGCTTTGACTTCTTCTTCCAGGTTGCGATTACTCGCGGCGATGATCCGGGCGGAGGTTTGAATTTCCTGGTTTGAGCCAATGCGCTGGAAGCGGCCGTCCTGGGTCACGCGCAGCAATTTCGCCTGGAGCGCCGGCGACATTTCGGCGATTTCATCCAGGAAAATCGTGCCGCCGGAGGCCTTTTCAAACCGGCCAATGCGCTGGGCATGCGCGCCGGTGAAAGAGCCGCGCTCGTGCCCGAACAATTCGCTTTCCAGCAGCGTTTCGGGGATGGCGGCGCAATTAATTTTTACCATGGGCCCGGATGCGCGCGGACTCCAGGAATGGACAACGTCGGCCACCACTTCCTTGCCCACGCCGCTTTCGCCGGTGATGAGCACACGCGTCTCGGAAGGCGCGATGAGCGAAGCATCGCGAAGAACGGCTTGCATCAGCGGACTCTTCGCGATCAGATAATCCGGCAATGGTTTGTCGGAGAGGCCGACAGGCGCCGTAGTCTCCGAGATGCCGACAGCATTGCGCACGGAGGCAAGCAGTTCATCAAGGTCAATCGGCTTGGCGAGATAGTTAACAGCGCCGTCGCGCATCGCGGCCACGGCGTCGCGAACGTCGGTAAAAGCGGTCACCAGCAGAACGGGCAGCGTGACATGTTCTTTGCGGGCGTGCCGGAGCGTTTCCAGGCCGGACAGGCCCGGCATGCGAACATCGGAAATCATCATGTCGAACTTGCCGCCGCGCAGAAGTTCCAGGGCGTGCTCGCCGGAATCGGCCGTGACTGTTTCGAAGTGCTGGCTCTTCAAAAAGGAATTGAGCAGGCTGCGCTGGCCCGGGTCATCGTCCACAATCAAAATGCGGGCGGTTTTATTTCCATTTTTCATGCCGTGCGGGCATGGTACACAAACTGTGGAAATAGGACAAATAAGACCTATGGTTGTGCTGCTTCTCCTGGAATTGGAAAAAGGGGTGGGTTGAGTTATATAATCGGGCCGCAACGAAAGGACCGATATGGCAGAACAACAACGACGACATTTCTCCAGCCAGGAGAAGGTCAAAATCTTACGGGAGCATTTTCT
>DASYYL010000191.1:0-9220 GCA_035933915.1 Verrucomicrobiia bacterium | reverse complement strand
TATCCACAGTCACCGGCAACTTCGGCTCCGCCGCTGAAATCACCGCAGAAGAAGAGTCAGTTCCATTCGCAGTTATCATAGCTCTCATAGTTATGACAACTTCGAGAACTTTGACCAGTGGTGCTACAGACGACGCTTACGTCCATTTGTCATTCGCGTAAATTTGCGTAATTCGCGGATAATCCAAATGAAAAATCTTTCGCGTATTTGGCGTATTTCGCGGTTAAGATGCGCAGGGTGTTGTGGTAAGTGTGGAGGGTACGGTTCTCCGGCAAAATGCAATGGGACAGTTGCATTCCATTGCAAAAACCATAACCATAATGCGTTACGACATCACCGGACTGTCGAATTGTCCCAAACGTTCACGCATGGTGGTGGGACAATTCCCCGCGAAAATGTCCTGCCAAACATCACAATTTAAAGGGATTTCCGCATCCGTTCATCCCGTTCGTCCCAATTGTCCTTTTGACCGCAAAAAAAGAAAAAAACGAGAAAGAAAATGAGGAACAACACTAATGGCTAACGTTTCAACGTTTCAACATGTTAACGTTTCAACGAGCACTACACCAGCATGGCGGCCACAATGACGATCGACAGCATCAGTCCGACAATAATCACCGCGCCAACCACATCCAATTCTGCCTTGTGTTTGTGGTTGCAGGGCGTAATAGTGTTCAGCAGATGATAGAACGCGCTTCGTTTGACATTCCGAGTTGTCATGGCAATGGTTTTGAGCAGGAAACGGGCCATTCGAGTCAAGAGCGGTTTTGGGCTAAAATCACGTGAAAAAACCGTCAAAATTGCCATTAATTTTGGTCACGCCAAGCACGGAACGCAAGGGTGTCGAATTTTGTGACACTTCCAGCAGCGTGTCCTATCGTTATGAACACGCCGTCCTGCAGGGTGGCGGGATACCCGTGGTGGCCCCGATGACGACATATCGCGCCGTGCTGGCCGAGGCCGTCCGCCGCGTGGACGGCGTCCTATTCACCGGTGGCGATGACATTAACCCCGCGCTTTACGCGAAAGAGGTGCCGCCGGAAGTGCTCCAGACCGTCGAAATGCCTCCGGACGCCGAGTCGCGGGACCTGCGTGAATTGATCCTGATTGAGGAAGTATTTCAACAAAGCAAACCGGTGCTGGCCATTTGCCGGGGATTTCAAATGTTGAATGTCGCCTTTGGCCGGGAATTGATTGTGGACATTCCCCGCCAGCTCCCCGGAGCGCTCAATCATGCGCGGACCGACAAAGCGGGCGAAGAGCTTACGCACGAAGTTCCGTTGACAGGCGGTTCGCTGCTGTCCAGAATCACAGGAAGAAAAAATTTAGGCGTGAACAGCTCCCACCATCAGGGCGTCCTGGAACCCGCCGAACCATTCGCCGCGGTGGCGAAAACGGAAGACGGGATTGTGGAGGCGATGGAGCTGAAAGCCGATCAGGCGAACGGGTCGCCGGAATTGCCGTTTTTTCTGGCCGTGCAATTTCATCCCGAACGCCTGGTCAAGCACCCGGAGCATCAGGCTATTTTTTCCGGCTTTGTGAAAGCCTGCGCCGGGGAAAATGACGGCCTGAGGAAAGAAAAAGACAGAAGTTAAAACATGAAATCAAAAATTCTAGTCGTCGACGATGAGAATGACCTGCGCCAGTTGCTGGCCGCGGTGCTGGGCGAAGTTTATGAAGTGTCGCAGGCCGCCAGCGGCGCGGCGCTCAAAAAGCTCTTTCCCCAGCCGGCGCCGGATGTCGTCCTCCTGGACGTAAAGCTGCCGGATGCGGACGGTTTGGACCTGTTGACCCAAATCAAAAGGCGCTGGCCGGACACCGAAGTGATTTTGCTGAGCGGCTACGGCACCATGAGCATGGCCATCGAAGCCGGACGCCGCGGCGCCTACACGTTTTTGACCAAGCCGTTTGAAAACGAAAAACTGCTCGCCGACGTCAAATGCGCCATCGAACGCAAGGAACAAAGCGCTGAAAACCTGACTCTCCGCCGCGCCCTCGAAACGATGAGCGGCACGGCCTCGCCCATTTTCAAAAGCCCCGCGATGCAGGAGGTCGTCCGCACCGTCGAACGCGTCGCTCCCAGCGATGTCACCCTGCTGATCACCGGTGAAAGCGGTTCCGGCAAGGAAGTGATCGCCGATTTGATTCACACGCTCAGCCCGCGCAACAAGAATAAAATCATCAAAATCAATTGCGCCGCGCTCCCGCGCGAGCTGATTGAGAGCGAATTGTTTGGCTCGGTCAAAGGCGCGTTCACCGGCGCGCACTCCGACCGCGAAGGACTCTTCCGCCAGGCCGAAGGCGGCACTTTGTTTTTAGACGAGATTTCCGAGATGCCGATTGACACGCAGAGCAAATTGCTGCGCGTCCTTCAGGACCAGGAAGTGCGGCCCGTCGGCGGCAAGGTAACGTATAAAACCAACTGCCGAATCGTGGCCGCCACGAACCGGGAACCTCAGGCCGCCATCAAAGACGGCAAACTCCGCGAAGATTTGTTCTATCGCATCAGCGCCATTTCCGTCCATTTACCGCCCTTGCGCGATCGGCGCGACGATATCATGCCCCTGGCGGGCGTGTTTTTGAAGCGCTTCGCCGCGCAGGCCAATCGTGATATCCAGGGTTTCAATGAGGAAGCCATCAGCCGGCTCACGGATTTCGACTGGCCGGGCAACGTCCGCCAGTTGCAAAACGAAATCCAGCGCGCAGTCCTTCTTTGCGAGGGAAATGAGATTGACGTCGCCGATTTGTCCATCAGCAATACCAAGCCGGTATCTGAGATGGCTGAAGAAACGGACTCCGGTTATACCCTGCTCGAAAGCGTGGAACGCAACACGATCGTTCAAACTCTCAAAGCCTCCGAAGGAAACAAACTCGAAGCCGCCAAACGCCTCGGCATCGGACGCCAGACGCTTTACAACAAGCTCAAGGCATACGGGATCGAGGTTTAACCCGTTTTAACGCTTTAACTCTTCAACGTTTCAACGTTGTAAAAGACATATCAACGTATCCAGATACGTTGATTTTTAATTTGCATCCGGGCCGGCCTTCCGTTATTCTATTCCCGATGCCGGACAAAATCGAACATCTCCAACGCCTGTTGCGCGAGCGCATCGTCATTCTGGACGGCGCGATGGGCACGATGATCCAGCTACGCAAGCTGGACGAGGCGGCGTTTCGCGGCTCGCGGTTCGCCGGGTGGCAGGGCAAAGAAGTTAAAGGCCTCAACGACCTGCTGAATATCACTCAGCCGCAAGTGATCGAGGAGATCCATCGCCAATATCTCGAGGCCGGCGCGGACATCATCGAAACCAACACGTTCAACGCCCAGTCCACTTCGCTGGCGGAATACGGGATGGAATCGCTGGCGCAGGAGATCGCCAGGGCCGGCGCAGAGTGCGGCCGGCGCGCCGCCGAACAGGTTCAAAAGGAACGACCGGGCCGCGTCTGCTTCGTGGCGGGCGCCATCGGCCCGACGACCAAGATGTCGTCACTTTCTACGGACGTAAACAATCCGGGCGCGCGCGGCTGCACGTATGACGAATTGGTAGCGGCCTATTCCGAGCAGGTCCGCGGTCTGTTGGACGGCGGGGTGGACCTGCTGTTGGTCGAGACCATTTTTGACACGCTCAACTCCAGGGCCGCCTTCTTCGCAATCCAAAGCGTTTTTGAAGAACGGGGTATTGTCCCGCTGCCGTATGGCGCGGATGTGCCTCAGGGCAGACAGGTCGTTCCGATTTTGGCGTCAGTGACTTTCATTCAAGCCGGCAGCAATCGTGGCGTAACCGGACAAACGGTCGAGGCATTTTGGGACTCAATTTCGCACGTGCCGCTCCTGTCGGTCGGTATGAATTGCGCGCTGGGTCCCAAAGAATTGAGGCCGTTGATGGATGAGCTTTCCGGCATCGTGCCGATTTATCTCAGCGCGCATCCCAACGCCGGCTTGCCAAATCCGTTGCTGCCTACCGGCTTTCCCGAAACGCCGGAAACATTTGCGGCTCAGTTGCGCGAATGGGCGGAGCTTGGCTGGTTGAACATCGCTGGCGGCTGCTGCGGCACCACACCCGCGCACATTCGCGCCATGGCCGCGGCCCTGGCGGGTTTGCCGCCCCGCACCGTGCCGACGGTCCAGCCTTATTTGCGCCTGAGTGGTCTGGACGCGTTGACCGTCCGCCCGGATTCCAATTTTTTAAATATCGGCGAGCGCACGAACATCGCCGGTTCGCCCAAATTCGCGCAATTCATCAAGGCCGGGGATTTTGAATCGGCCCTGACCATCGCCCGCCAGCAGGTCGAAAACGGGGCGCAGGTCATCGACGTGTGCATGGATGAGGGAATGATTGACGGCGTGGCTGCAATGACGCGGTTTCTCAATCTCATCGCAAGCGAACCGGACATTTGCAAAGTGCCCGTCATGGTGGACTCATCGAAATGGGAGGTCATCGAAGCGGGGCTCAAATGCATTCAGGGCAAACCTATCGTTAATTCCATTTCGCTCAAAGAAGGCGAGGAAAAATTTTTGCGCCAGGCAAAATTCGCGCGTCGTTACGGCGCGGCGGTGGTGGTCATGGCGTTTGACGAGCGTGGCCAGGCCGACACTTTCGAACGCAAAATCGAGGTCTGCAAACGCGCTTATGATCTGCTCGTTCAAAAGGCCGGTTTTGCGCCGCAGGACATCATTTTTGATCCGAATGTTCTAACTGTCGGCACCGGAATGGAAGAACACGCGAATTACGCCGTGGATTTCATGCGCGCGACCCGGTGGATAAAAGAAAACCTGCCGCTGGCCAAAGTCAGTGGTGGCATCAGCAACATTTCATTTTCATTTCGAGGGAACAACGTCGTGCGTGAGGCGATGCACAGCGCGTTTTTGTATCATGCCATTCGCGCGGGGCTCGACATGGGTATCGTCAATGCCGGCCAACTGGCTGTCTATGACCAGGTCCCGAAGGATCTGCTGGAACTCGTCGAAGACGTGTTGCTAAATCGGCGGCCGGATGCGACCGAGCGGCTGATCAAATTCGCCGATTCGGTGAAGCAGAAAGATCGCACGGCGGCAGCCGAAGACGAATGGCGCAAAGGCACCGTTGAGCAACGGTTGGAGCACGCGCTGGTGAAGGGCCTAGTCGATTTCATTGAAGCGGACGCCGAAGAAGCCCGGCAAAAGCTGGGCAAACCGCTTTCCGTTATCGAAGGGCCGCTCATGGCCGGGATGAATGTCGTGGGCGATTTATTCGGCGCGGGCAAGATGTTCCTGCCGCAGGTTGTCAAATCAGCGCGCGTCATGAAAAAGGCGGTCGCATATTTGCAACCGTTCATGGAAGCCGAAAAGAATTTGAAGCAACAGGGATCAGCATCCGAACGCGGCGTCGCCGGACGTATCGTCCTGGCCACGGTCAAAGGCGATGTTCACGACATTGGCAAAAATATAGTCGCGGTCGTGCTGGCTTGCAATAACTACGAAGTCATCGACCTGGGTGTCATGGTGCCCTGTGAAAAGATCCTTGCCGCGGCTCGTGAAAACAAAGCGGACATCATCGGCCTGAGCGGACTGATCACTCCATCTCTGGATGAAATGGTCCACGTTGCGCGCGAGATGCAACGCGAAGGGCTGAAACTGCCGCTGCTTATCGGCGGCGCGACCACGAGCAAGGCCCACACTGCGGTCAAGATTGCCCCCGGTTACGAGGAGCCCGTTGTTCACGTGCTCGATGCCAGCCGCGCCGTGCCCGTGGCCAGCAGTTTGATCAGTGTGGAACAAAAACCGAAGTTCGCCGCGCAGGTGCGCGAGGAATATGAGCGTCTGCGTTCGCAGCATTCCGGCCGGCGGGTAAAGCTGGTGGGCCTGGCCGAGGCCCGCGCCAACGCGCCGCAGTTGAAGTTTGATGGTTTGCCAATGCCTGAATTTGCCGGCGTGAGGACCGTTGTGCCCTCACTCGAAGAATTGACACGGTTCATTGATTGGTCCCCGTTTTTTCACACCTGGGAATTGCGGGGCGTTTATCCAAAAATTTTGCAGCATGAGAAGCACGGTGAAGAAGCGCGCAAACTGTTTGCCGACGCCCAAAAATTGCTGGCGCAAATAACATCGAAACAATTGCTGCGTCCGCGCGGCGTTTATGGTTTCTTCCCCGCCAATCGCGCCGGCGACGACGTCGAATTATTCGCCGACCGGTCGCGCTTGAAGGATTTGGCCACGTTTCACTTTTTGCGCCAGCAAATGGAGAAAGACAAGGGCGTGCCCCATTGGTGCCTTGCGGATTTTGTCGCACCCGCCGGCACGGAGGATTTTATCGGCGCGTTTGCCGTTACCAGCGGGCATGGCCTGGAAGAAGTGATCAAGCAATTCAGAGCGGACCACGACGATTACAACGCCATCATGGCTGAAGCCCTGGCTGACCGGCTGGCGGAGGCGTTTGCGGAATGGCTCCATTGGCGGGCGCGCCACGAATGGGGATATGGAAATGGTGAACATCTTTCGCCGGAAGAATTGATTCAGGAAAAATACCGCGGCATCAGGCCGGCGGCGGGCTATCCAGCCTGCCCCGACCACACGGAAAAGAAAACGCTTTGGGAATTATTGGACGTCGAAAAAAATGCCGGCATCAAATTGACCGAAAGTTTTGCGATGTGGCCGGGGAGTTCGGTCAGCGGGCTCTATTTTTCTCATCCGGAATCAAAGTATTTCGCGGTCGGCAAACTCGGCCGTGACCAGATACAGGATTATCATTTGCGCAAAGGAATGAGTGTGACCGAAGTTGAGCGATGGCTGGGGCCGTATCTCGACTACGCATAGAAGCGCTCCGGAGGGTAACGGCTGTCCCATTTTTGGAGTAAAAGCATAACTGTTCCAATTTTCGCGCAGGTGCCTCGGAATTAAATTTTCTGTTCCAAATATAGACAGGAGTTTCGCTTAAAGTGTAATGGTGGCGTTGGTTTTTGACCTCGGCATATCTTTTGCTTTTGGCCGTGTCAAATGCGTAGTCGCGTCGGCAGCCCTGTTCGTTCCTGCCTTTTTGCTCTTTTGCTGAGTGGTTTGTTTTTTGCCTGGCAAAACTGGTGCAGCGCCCAAAGCGTGTCCCTTACGTGGAACGCCAGCATCAGCCCGAATGTTGTTGGCTACAACATTTATTACGGCACAGTCAGCGGCAGTTACAGTAATAAAATTTCTACTGGTAGCGTAACGAACTTGACGGTTTCCGGTTTGGCATACGGCGGCACCTATTACTTTGCCGCCACCGCCGTCAACAGTGCCGGGATCCAAAGCGCGCTTTCAAGCGAATTCTCTTGTACGATTCCGTTTCCGGTTCCTTCCATCACTGTCACAAATGTGACGAGCGGAATGCATGTAACCAGCCCTTCATTTACGGTGATGGGCGTAGCCACCGACAGTGTTTCGGTGGCCAGTGTCTTTTATTCGCTCAACGGCGCGCCGTATGCCTCGGCCTCGTTGGGCGGCATCCAATGGAACGCGCCGCTCGCGCTGGCCGCCGGGACCAATACCGTGGCGGTATACGCAGTGGACGTGCTTGGATCCCAGTCGGCCACCGGTGCGGTGAGCATCGTCTATACTCCAATGGCCATATTGACCGTTCAGACCAATGGCAATGGATTCATCAGCCCAAATTACAATGGTTCGTCCCTGCAAGTGGGCGCGGTTTATACCATGAGCGCCACCCCGACGAACGGATTTGCGTTCAGTAGTTGGACTGGCTCGACCAACGGGACCTTCGCAACCTACACAAACGGTCGTACGGTCCAGTTCACGATGTTCTCAAATTTGGTCATGCAGGCCAATTTCGTCGACACCAATAATCCATTCATCAGCATTACCAACATCACACCTGGCATGCACGTAACCGGAGCTGTCACAGCCATGGGCGTTGCCACAGACAATGTAGCTGTGGCTTCTGTGCAGTACTCGCTCAATGGCGGCGCGTTTGTTCCGGCTACTGTCACGGGCAAGAGCTGGTCGTCCGCGCCGTTGTCGCTCAATCCAGGCAGCAATACTTTCATGGTATATGCGACGGATACCAGCGGCAACCCGTCCACCACCGCCACCGTCAGTTTTGAAGATGTGGTCACCACGACGCTGGCGGTTCAGACCAACGGCGAAGCGGTAATCAATCCCAACTATAATGGTTCGTCCCTGCAAATCGGCACGACCTATTCCATGACCGCCACACCGATCAATGGATTTGCGTTCAGCAGTTGGACCGGTTCGACCAACGGGACCTTTGCAACGTACACAAACGGTCAAACTGTGCAGTTCACGATGTTCTCAAATTTGGTCATGCAGGCCAATCTCGTGGACACCAACAAGCCATTTGTCAGCATTACAAACCTCACGTCCGGAATTCAGGTGAACAACGGGACGTTCACGGCCATGGGCGTCGCCACTGACAACGTGGCCGTGGCCAGTGTTCAGTATTCGCTCAATGGCGGCTCGTTCGTTCCTGCTACAATCACCGGGAACGGTTGGTCTTCCGCGCCTCTATCGCTCAATCCGGGTACCAATACTCTTGCGGTGTATGCGACCGATACCAGTGGTAACGTTTCCACCACCGCAACAGTCAGCTTTGATTATGTGGTGAGCGCGACGTTAACCGTTCTGACCAATGGCGACGGGTTCATCAGTCCCAATTACAACGGTTTGCTGCTCGCTATCGGAAGCGTTTATACCATGACCGCGAGGCCGACCAATGGATTTGCGTTTAGCAGTTGGACCGGCTCGACCAATGGGACCTTCGCAACTTACACAAACGGTCAAACTGTGCAGTTCACGATGTTCTCAAACCTGGTCATGCAGGCCAATTTCGTGGATACTAACAAGCCATTTGCCAGCATTACAAACGTCACACAGGGAATGCAGGTGAATAACGGAACGTTCACAGCCATGGGCGTTGCCACTGACAACGTGGCTGTGGCC
Source organism: Verrucomicrobiia bacterium (assembly GCA_035933915.1). Classification (GTDB taxonomy): domain Bacteria; phylum Verrucomicrobiota; class Verrucomicrobiia; order Limisphaerales; family UBA11358; genus UBA11358. The sequence continues at coordinate 294 of DASYYL010000191.1, read as the reverse complement.
AGCGTACAGTATTCACTCAATGGCGGCGCGTTCATCCCCGCTACAATCACCGGGAACAGTTGGTCTTCCGCGTCTCTATCGCTCAATCCAGGTACCAATACTCTTGCGGTGTATGCGACCGATACCAGTGGTAACGTTTCCACCGCCGCAACAGTCAGCTTTGATTATGTGGTGAGCGCGGCGTTGACCGTTCTGACCAATGGCGACGGGTTCATCAGTCCCAATTACAACGGTTCGCTGCTCGCTATCGGCAGCGTTTATACCATGACCGCGAGGCCGACCAATGGATTTGCG
>DASYYL010000159.1:0-35690 GCA_035933915.1 Verrucomicrobiia bacterium | reverse complement strand
CGGCCATGGGCATGTTGGTTGCCAGGCCCCCCGGTTCCACAGGAACAGGCGTGACTTTGCCTTGAGCGCTTTTTACCAGCAACACGTTTCCACCTGTCAAAAACTGGCTGGCTACGCGCACGGATTCATCCAACACGCCGCCTGGATTATTGCGCAGGTCCAGGATTAGTCCCTCAAGTCTTTCCCGCTTGATTTCGCGCAGCGCCGCGCGCAGGTCATCGGACATGTGATCGTCAAAGGCGGCGATCCGCACGGCCGCAACCTTGCTGCCCGGCACGCGCCGCCAACTGACGTCGCTGATGACGATGTCCGCGCGTATTAGTTTGACAGTGCGAAAGCTGTGGGTTTTAGGATTCAGAATTCCCAGTTCCACCGGCGTGCCGACCGGCCCGGAAATCTGGCTCGCCACCTGGCTCAACGGCAAACCAGCGATGTCCTTGCCGTTCACGCTCATGATGATTTCTCCAGGGCGCACGCCTGCGCGTTGCGCCGGCGAATTGTCCAGCGGGGTCTGGATGACGACCTGCCGATGCGCGTTCACCACGATTTGTACGCCCACCCCTTTGAGTTTTCCCGTCTCAGTTGTGTGCAGTTCTCTTACCATGGACGGATTCAAAAAGACACTGTGGCCGGTGTCCCCGAGCGCTTCTACCATTCCGCCGATGGCGCCGTAGGTAAGTTGTTCCTGAGTTATGGAGCCGCGAGCCACGTAGTATCGTTCGATAATGTTCCACGCCTGCGCGATCAGGCGGAAATCGGCCACGGCGTCAGAGGGCACAAATGCCATGAGCGCCCAGCGGTCAAACAGGACGCCCAGACCAAGACCGAACACGAAGATTAGCGCCACTTGAAAGCCAGGCCGAAGGCGGCGCGGCGCAGGCGGGCGGTTTCCTTCCGTACTGGCGTTCATTTAAGCCCGTCATAGTCGTCTTGAATTGAGGCAGATGCAAATCAGAAAAAGCGAGTAATTATCAGTCTTATACGGTCTTTCGGCGCTATCAGCACACCTACAACCGAAGGTCGGGGGAAACGGCTAAAAATGGCCCAATATATGCTCATTTTCCAGCGGTGACGAATGCACAGCCGACAGAAACACATATTAATTGTGGATGATGAGCCAATGGTTCGCCGGAGTGTCCAACTTCTTCTCGAAGCGGAGGGTTACGTCGTGGAACAGGCCAAAAATGCAGCAGAGGCGCTGGCCATGTATGAGCCGGACAAATTTGACCTGGTTTTCACGGATTACCTGATGCCCCAGATGAAGGGAGACAAGCTCGCTGAAGCCATCAAACGCATTTCGCCCACCCAGCCCGTTGTAATGCTGACAGCCTTTCCTGAAAAGCTTCAGTCTTCCGATTGCCCGCTGGGCGGAGTCGATTCCTTCATTTGCAAGCCGTTTGACCTCAATAATCTTCAGACAGTGATTGCGCGATACGCTCATTCGTGAGCGGGCGTTAAATCGTTGAAAGGTTAAAAGCGTTGTAGGGCTTTACACATCGCTACGCTCACGGACTATTCCGCGGAGCGGGCGCGTTTGCTCTGGCGGGCGGTTAGACGGCGGAATTTCTCGCGCACGTCTTCCGGACGCGAGATCATAATGCACTCAGTGCCTCCCGGACTGGCGGATCTGATAGTCGTAATCACGGAAATTCGCGCTTCCGGAGGAATTTTTTCTAAAAGGAAATGACAGCGTGCCGCGCGCCGGGTGATAGCCGAGTCGGGAACCGCGAAAAGGGGCAGCAGTAGCAAATCCCGAATGGTCCAGGTCCTCGCATCATAGTGCAGAAAAAAATAACCGGAAGATTTGCCATGGCGCATGGCCCGTTTGACGGCGTCGAATTCGCCCGCGGCGATGGAATCGCCAAAAGGCGTTGACTGGCCTTTGACCTGGTAATGGCATTCACAGTCCTGGCAGGAGAAATCACCCGCCTGACTTTTGGCGCGCTTAAGTGTGGGTGATGAACAGTTCGGACAGTAAAGATTGTGTTCGCCCCAGAAATCGGCAAAGACACGGGCCCGGTCCAATTGGCTTAGGCCGGCGACAGTAAGTTCGGCGGGCATTGAAAGGTTCACAAGCCGGAGCCTACCAAAGAGAATTGGAAACAAAAAGGTTCAAGTTACGAGGATTCGTCATCGTATGGAACTGCCCCAGGCGAGGACGAGAACAAAGTTGATGCCGCTTGGAAAGGGCGCGCTTCAACGCTTCAACGTTTTTGCCGCCGCATAGCGAAGCGAAGCCGGGTCAACGCATCCGCATTGCCTCTTGATATGATTTGAGCGATGTATTAACGATATAAGACATGAAAACGTTAATCAAAACGATGGCCGGTCTGTTGGTCGTCGCCGCAATGCGTGGAGTGACGGCATTTTGCCAGGATAACAGCCAAATGCCATGGCCGCCCACCGCATGGAATTGGCCCGGCAACAATTTCACCAACAAAGTCGTCGTTCCTACTGTGGATTTCTACGCCAAAACACAGGTCGCTGTTGCGAACGACCAGCAATATCGCGTGCGACAGGAGGGTGTCACGGCCAAAGGCTCGGCGGGGCTCCTAAACGGGCCGAGGATTGAACCGCGTCCGCCGACAACCTACGTGCAGGCCGACCCGTGGGTCCAGCGTGACCATCCCTGGGACGTAAATCCATACCTGCCCATCAATGAATCGCCGGGCAGTACGAACAGTTCAATTGTTGACGAAACCCGGCGCCGATGAACGCATTGAAACGGGTCAAAAGCCTCGCATGGCCCAGCGTTTCCACGTTTTAGCCTTTTAAGGTTTCAACGTAAATACGCGCAACTTTCAGGGTTCAACGGTTTTAGATAAATACACAGTATGCCGCAATTTTCCTATCGAGCGCGCCGCAGGTCAGGCGAACTGGTCGAGGGCGTTTTAGACGTGTCCGACCGTTCTGCCGCGGTGTCGCAAATTGAACGTCTTGGTCTGTTTCCTGTGGCGGTGGCCGATGCGGGAAAAGGCGCTGCAGTCGTGGATTCAGGAGCGCGGCGCACCGGCCAAAGAACGAACTTGGCGGACCTTCTGCCCGCCGGCTTGCGGGCGCAGATGCAGCAGACCCGCAAACCCAAACTCCAGGAACTGGCAACGTTTACGCATCAATTGGCGAATTTGCTCAATTCAGGCATGACGCTCGTGATGGCGCTCAGCAGCATGGTCCATTTGGAATCTAAAGGCATACCCGCCTCAGTCGCGCGCGATTTGAAAACCGAAGTCACGGAAGGCCGAAGCCTGTCTGATGCCATGGCCAAACAGCCTCGAATTTTTTCAGACCTTTACGTCAACATGGTCCGCTCGGGCGAGCAAAGCGGTTCGTTGGTAGAAGTGCTGCGGCGCATGGCGACGCATTTTCAGCGATTCGCCGAAGTGCAAAGCAAGTTCACCTCCGCGCTAATTTACCCCGCCATGGTAGTTGGCGTGGGCATCTGCCTGGTCATCTTCTTCATGAAGTTTATCATGCCGCGGTTCGTGGAAATTTTTAACGGTTTCGGCGTGGTGCTGCCGCTTCCGACCCGGATGCTGATTCAGTCGAGCTATATCTTTCAGAATTATTGGTGGCTGCTTATTATGCTTGTCATCCTTTTGCTTGTTTTGATCAACCGCTTTCAGGCCACGGCTTCGGGCAAGCGAAAAATTGACGAATGGAAAATGACGGCGCCCGTTTTTGGAAAAGTGGTAAGGCTGAACCTGTTCGGACAGTTTTGTCGCACGCTCGGAACTCTCCTGCACAACGGTGTGCCTGTCCTTACGGCCTTGCGCATCACCGAGCAGGTTATGCCCAATCTCATCATCCGCGAGGCGACCGCCAAAACCCGTGAAGCGGTCACCGATGGCAAGGCCCTGGCGCAGCCGCTGGCGCACTGCAAAATTTTCCCCCAATTGATGGTGGACCTGGTTCGTATCGGTGAGGAAACCGGCGACGTGCCCGGCTCGCTAAACAATCTTGCCGACACATACGAAAATGAATTGGACACCCACTTGAAGGTCATGACGCAGCTCATCGAACCGGTCCTGATCATCTGCATGGCCGTGATGGTGGGCTTCGTGCTCTTGAGCATCTTCCTGCCGCTGTTTAAGCTCATTTCCTCTATTCACTAATCACGCCAAATGGTACCAGACCGGAAAATCGGAAATAAAAGGTCGGCGGCTTTTACGCTCATGGAGATCATGGTCGTTGTGGCCATCATCGGCCTGGTTGGCGCGATGGCCGTTCCTTCCATTTTGCAAATGCGACGCGAAGGGCCCATGCGCAAAGCCGTGAACGACGTTTTGGAATTGTGCGAGCGCGCCCGCGCCGGTGCCGTGCTCAAGGACACCACAACGTGCCTGGTCTTCCACCCCCACGACCGCCAGGCCATGGTGATGGGCGGCGACTCAAACCAGGCGCTGACCACGCGTCTGGGACAACATCCCATCATGTCCACGCAATTCGATCCCAGTGTCACCATCGAGGGGCTCGGAATTAACCTTCGGGACTATACGGATGCCGGCGTCGCACCGGTAAATTTTTACGATAACGGCACGTGCGACGAAATGACTTTGATACTGTTGTGTGACGGACAACGGGAACAAATCACCCTTGAATTGACCACGGCCCTGGCAACGGTCAAGCAACTGGAATGAGATTTCGACGGGCAATATTAGCCGAGACGTCGGTTTCAGTCCATGAACCGCTATCCGCGCCCGTCGTTCCAGGCCATCGGATGACAATTCCCCATCTCCAGGGGGAGAGGGCCGTGAGCGCGGACTCTTTCCAGCCGGGGAACGAGGCTCTGATTCATTTAGAAAAACAATCAGCTTTCACCCTCATGGAGGTCATGATCGCCATCGCAGTTTTTTGTATTGGTGTCTTCGCGATTTTGGGATTGGTCGCCAGCGTCATGCGCGGGGCGCGCCTGCTCGATAAACCGATGGTCGACGCGAGCGTTGTGGCCAGCGAGATCGCGCAAACCAATAAACTCGTCGAAATTCAAGGCACCTCAGGCGACTTAAGCGAATTCCTTGGCAATAACTACAAGGGCTTCGAATACGTTTATGGGATCGAAGAAGTCGAGTCGAACCACTTGTACCATGCCCAAATTCTCGTGACCAGCGATGCTCCCGGCAAACCATTGGTTTCCAAAATGGACATTCTGCTTTTCCGCCCGCTATCGCCGCCCGGCAGCCTGGACTTCGGCTATCACCCTTGATTCGGCCTTTCAAAGATGAAATTTAAGGCAACATTGACAGCCCTGGATTGGCGTAGCAGCGGACGTGAGTCCGCTCTAATCAATTCGCGGTCGGCCCGTCCACACGTCAGTGCCGTTCAGGTTTCTGAATATAAACCGATTACTGGACGCTTCACGACGCCAAAGGCGCGCGGTTTCACTCTCGTTGAAATCATGCTGGCCCTGATGATTTTCACGATGTTGACGGCCTGCTTGTATTCCACCTGGATCCTGATCATGAAAGCGACCACGATCGGGAAAGGCAGGGCGGCGCAGTTGCAACGCGAACGCATTGCCATGCAAACCCTCGAAGATTCGCTCACCTACATCCAGTCCCACCAGGCTTCAATCGATTACTACCTTTTTAATATCCAAAACGGCGAGCAACCCCTGTTGCATTTTACCGCTTATTTGCCGAAAGACTTTCCGCGCAGCGGTGAATTTCTCAACAACACCCCGGATGGTGTAGCCATGGACTACCATTTGCGGCAGCTCACCTATTCACTCCAGCCTGATGACAACGGTCAGGGCAAGGACCTCGTTCTCCGGCAAAATCCCATTCTTATGGACCTGAGTTCCGACGAAATAAAAACGCCCCTCATTCTGGCGAGAAACGTGAACAGCTTTCAGGTCGAATGCTGGGACACCAACGCCATGCAGTGGGACACCGAATGGGATGCCACAAACATGCTCCCGCCGCTGATTCGCGTAACGCTGTCCTTCGGTGATACTTTTTCGGGGCAGCCTCCGCAGGTCATCACGCGCGAAATCTCATTTCCGTCCGCGACCATGCCGACCATCGTCCAAACGCCGAACTTTAACGGCACGTTTCAGCCGAGCTTTGGAATTCCCGGTGACCAGGGCAGTCCAAATGGCCCGCCGGGCTCTTACAACCCTTATGGAGGCGCGTTGCACTAGTCTGATCCAATGAAACTAAGCCTCCGCCCCAAAGCCCCGACGAAAAGCTTCGCGCTGATCATCGCGTTGCTGGCGATCTTTGTGCTTACGGCAAATGCGGCAATGCTTTGGTATTCCATGCAGGTGGACATGACGCTCGCGGTCAGGTCTCAGAATGACCCGCAACTCCTCTGGCTGGGACGTTCCGGCATGGAATTGGCCGAGTGGATTCTCGCCGCGGAAGCCAATGTGCCCGGCGAACCTTACGATTCCCTGGATGAATTCTGGGCCGGCGGCCCCGGCGGTCCCGGCGAAACCAACAGCCCGTTGGCCGGCATTAATATGGGCCATTTCCAGATCGGCGATGGCTGGGTGTCTGTGAAAATCACCGACGAAGAACGCAAGGCCAACATCAACACCGCTACTCCGCAACTGCTCAACCAGGCCCTTACCGCCATGGGCGTCGACGCAAATAATATTCCTATCGTCTCCGATTCCATCCTGGACTGGGTCCAGCAGGGCAATAATCCACGGCTATCGGGCGCGAAGAATCAATATTATTTGAGTCTAAATCCGCCTTATTATTGCAAGGAAGCGCCCATGGATGATATCTCCGAATTGTTATTGGTCAAAGGCGTGACCTGGGATATGTATACCGGCCAGGGAGCGCCAAACAAATCCGCCGCGCCCAAAGGGTTCGGCGGCGCTCCGTTTGAAAACAACGGCTATGCCTTTGGGCTGAGAGACGTTTTTACTCCGTTTTCCGACGGTAAGATCAATATCAACACCGCCGATGCCAATGTGTTGCAACTTATCCCCGGCGTGGATGCGGCGGCTGCCGAAGAGATCATTAAGACCCGCGCGGGCCCGGACGGCGTTGACGGCACGAGCGACGATACCCCGTATCACAGTCCCGGTGAAGTCCAGCGCGCGGGCGTCAATCAGGAAGTGATGCAAGGCGCCGGGCAATATTGCGACGTCCATAGCCGCACTTTTCAGGTCGAAGTAACGGTGCATTACCTGACTGCTACACGCCAATACATCGGCGTTGTCTGGCGAAACAGTCCCCAGGATTGCAGGCTCGTACAATTTTATTCGAAGCCCGAAGGGACGGCAGGGCAATAAATCATTCGCGATTCCAGCCTCCCGGTGCCATCCAATCCGGGGTTGTAGCTACCGTCGCAGAAATGGCGAAATGAGCGTTCATAGTTCGGACGTCGCCACTCAGCAAGAGGACAAGCAAGAATTGACTTTTAAAATGATTTAACTTGCTTTTTCAAAGTGTTTCTGGGCTAATTGTGGTTCACCAGGCTAGGTAACCCTATGAAACATTTCCTATTAATTGCTGCGTTCGTTTTTTCGATTTCTTCAGTTTCTCTGAATGCCGTTCCGGGCGACGAGCATTGGGACGCCCAGTTTGGGTGGCCGGGGCCCGGCGGGGAGATTCTCTCGATCGCGACGCACAATGGTCAAATTTATGCCAGCGGCTTATTCTCTCCGAATACAAACGCGCCTGCCGAAGTTTGGAATGGCGCCCAATGGACCGCGATCGGGCAGGTGCAGGGAAGTCCTGGCACTGCTGTTAATGACATGGCGTTTGTCGGCAATTACCTCTACATCGCCGGCAGCTTCACCAATGTCAACGGCATTGCGGCAACAGGTCTGGCCAGATGGGACGGCGCCAACTGGAGCAGCGTAGGATTCAGCGGCGGGCTAAACGCTTTGGCGGTATCCGGAAACAACCTTTATGTGGCTGGGGCTTTTACCAATGCTACCGCGGACGGTGCCCTTGCCACCAATATTGCCTGTTGGGATGGATCGGCCTGGCATGTTCTGGGAGCCGGCCTGGGAATTCCTGGCAATGGCATCATATTAGGGATCACAGTGCAAGGCGGAATCCTCTATGCTGGGGGCGCCTATACCAATTCGGGCTCGATGCTGGTTACAAATCTGGCTGCCTGGAACGGTTCCAGTTGGTCGGCCATGGGCGGACCATTTAGCAGCGCCGTCTATGCTTTGACGTTCTATGGCGGCAATCTCGTTGCCGGTGGCGTTTTTAACCAGATTGGCGCGACAACGGCGAGTGGCATCGCCCAATGGAATGGCTCCAATTGGTCTGCTCTGGGCGGCGGCGTTGCGGGCGGCTCGCCCTTCAGCGATATAACCCGCATGGCCCTTTTCAACGGCGCGCTTTATGCCAGTGGTACTTTTAACAGCGCCGGCGGTGTGGCCGCTACGAACATAGCCGCATGGAACGGCTCGAGTTGGTCCGCGCTGGGGTCAGGTCTTAGCGCTAACGTTACGCGCGTTTATTCTAACGGCACGAACCTTTTGGTAGGCGGCAATTTTTTGCTGGCGGGCGGCACAATTGCAAATGGTTTGGCATCGTGGAACGGCGCGAATTGGAGCGCGATTGGTCCGAGCGGCCGTTTGAATGGTCTTTCCCTTTCGGTCTTTGCCATGGCCGGCGACGGGACGAATCTATTTGCCGGTGGACTCTTTAACGCCGCCGGCCAAACCAGCGCCTATAATGTTGGCCGGTTTGACGGCACGAATTGGTATCCCCTTGGCAGCGGCATCTATCTCGCCGGCGGCACTGCCATTGTTCGGGCGCTGGCCATGGCCACCAATGGCATTTACGCTGGCGGAAATTTTTCTGCGGCCGGTGGCGTCGTTGCGCAGTACATGGCATTTTGGAACGGAACCAATTGGTCTGCCGTTGGCACCAACGCGCCGGGCGGCGGGCCGGGCGGAGTCGTGGCCGGTATTCTGGTGCGCACGGACGGCGTTTATATCGCGGGCGCATCGCTGGAGGGCAGCGGGCCAAATTATTTTTCGCCTATTTTCATGCGCTGGGACGGCGCCAATTGGTATAACGCGCTCGCTCTCACCAATTCCCTCTTTGCCACGCCATTCAATACACCGGATATCACCATGGACGCGGTCGCAGCCGTAGGCAGCAATATTTATGTCGGGGGACGATTCAACTTTGCCGCAGGTGATGGGAACTATCTCATGGACGCCACCAGTTGCCCGGACATCTTTTGCATTAATAACGGCGGTTTCGCCAGGGTTGTGGGCACGGGCGTTAACAGCAACGTTTTAGACATGGCGGTGATTGGAACAAATTTGTATGTCGCGGGCTATTTCACCAATGCGGGCGGCATCGCGGCCAGCCATATCGCCATGTGGAACGGATTCAATTGGTCCACACTGGGCAGCGGAGTGGTGGGCAGCGGTTATGTGGACGCGCTGGCCGCCATCGGCACCAATCTTTATGCCGGTGGCACATTCACCAATATGGGCGGCGTGGCGGCCAGCCGTGTGGCGCGGTGGGACGGCAATAACTGGGGGGCGTTGGGCAGCGGCGCCATCTCGACCGTTCTTGGCTTGTTTTCATCCGGCAATGACCTTTATGCCGGTGGCTCCTTTAGAACGGCGGGTAATAAAGCCTCGTACTACCTGGGCCGTTGGAACGACCAGAACAATTTCAACACGCCACAGCTCATCAATCCAAATTGGCCGCCGGGCGGGCAATTTGGGGCGCGTCTTTTCGGCGTGCCCGGCGTGACAAATATTGTCCAGGCCACTACCAATTTCACCGTTTGGACGCCTGTGCTGACCAACAGCGCCGGCATCTATGACTTTACCGATTCCAATTCGCCGGCATATCCGTACAGATTTTATCGGGGAGTTCTAAGCCAGTGATATTGGTAGGGACGCCCGAAAAGCGGGCGGAACCTTTTCGGTTGACCGTTCGACGGCACTCGTTGCGCCGTCGCTCCAATACTTGACCTGCCTACGCAGTACGCGCCGCGTTTTTTCCTTTTTCCTTTTAAATTTTTAATTACCTTTTGGCGCGTTCCTTAATGAACGACAAAAATCCCATGTCCCGCGCTATCGCCAGCCCCGGCGGACGCGCGTTTTTGGCATTGTTGTTTGTTCTTATCCTGGGAGCCGTCTTCAACGGCGACGGCGCCTTTTTCAAATTCGGTACGCATCGCGACACGTTGCGCGAGGCGTCGGTGTACGGAATTTTGGCGTGCGGAATGACGACGGTCATCATCTCCGGGGGAATTGATTTGTCCGTGGGCAGCGTGCTGGCGCTCACCGCCGTTTGCTGTGCAAAGATGGCCATTCACTGGAGTTGGAGCGGGTGGATCGTGGTGCCATTGTGTCTGCTCGTGGGCGCGGCTTGCGGCGCGGCGTCCGGGTTCGTCACGGCGCGCCTGGCCGTCCAGCCGTTTATCGCCACGCTGTCCATGATGGTTTTGGCGCGCGGACTCGCCAAATATGCGTCCGGCGGCATGAAGGTTTCCACCGCGATTGCCAATCTGGACGGCACGTACCGTTACGTGGACGTGCCGCCGCTGTTCCGGATGGTGGACCATAGGATACTGGGCGGAAATCTTTCGGTCGTGACGGTCATTTTCGCCGCCTGTGTCGCGCTGTCGTGGCTATTGATGTCAAAACATTGCTGGGGCCGCTACCTGTACGCTATCGGCGGCAATGAAGAAGCGTCGCGGTTTTCCGGCGTACCGGTCGTAGTCGCGAAAACTTTTGCGTATATTTTTTGCGGTATGTTTGCGGCGGTCGCCGGCATTTGCGAAGCGGCCCAGGAACAACAGGGCGATCCCGAAGCCGGCGCCGGTTACGAGCTCATGGCCATCGCCATGGTCGTTATTGGCGGAACGAGCCTCATGGGCGGCCGCGGCGGGATTGGTCTGACGTTGCTCGGTGTTTTGACGATCGGTTACCTCGACAAAATCCTGAGCATCAACGCGGTGCCTGAGGCCGGACGGCTTATGCTAACCGGGGTCATCATCGTGGTTGCAGTATTGACCCAGCGCCGGAAACGCGCGTAGCCGTTAGGCGCATTCGATGTTCGGCGTTCGATGTTCAGCGCTACGTTCCTGCCAGCACCAATGCGACGAATATTATCGTATTCACGCCGCAAGACATTTAGGATTCGATATGCAAAAGCACCTCCTTCGAACACTCCTGCTCGTCGTCATTGTTCCGTGCGTTTTTCTTCTCACCGGCTGCAACAAATCAAACAATACCGCGCAGGCGCCCGCGCCGGGCTCGCCTCCGGCGGCGCAGCAATTTGTCATCGGAATGTCCCAGTGCAATTTAGGCGAACCTTGGCGCGTGCAAATGAACGCCGACATCACCGCCGCCGCCGCGAAGCATCCGGAACTGAAGGTGATCTTTAAAGATGCCCAGAACGATACGCTCCAGCAGCGCGCGCAGGTGGAGGAATTTGTCAGCGCCAAAGTCAATCTCATCATCATTAGTCCCAAGGAAGCGCAACCGTTGACCGAACCGGTCGCAGAAGCAATGCAGGCCGGAATTCCAGTCATCGTGCTGGACCGAAAATTGTTGGGCACCAACTACACCTGCTTTATTGGCGCGGACAACAAAAAGATCGGCAAAGCCGCGGGCGAATGGATCGTCAAGGCGCTCGGCGGCCACGGCAACGTGGTCGAATTAATGGGCCTGCAAACCTCGACGCCCGGCCAGGACCGGCACAGCGGTTTCATGGACGCCATCGCCGGCACAGACATCAAGGTGATTTTCAGCGCGGACATGCAATGGCTTGAACCCAAAGCCCGCCAGGAAATGGAATCGGCGCTATCGCGTTTTGACCACATTGATTTGGTCTATGCGCACAATGACGATGGCGCCCACGGCGCGTATCTGGCCGCACAGGCTGCCGGACGCGACAAACAAATGAAATTTGTGGGCATTGACGCTTTGCCCCAGGAAGGCGTCGCCTACGTCCGCCAGGGCATCCTGGACGCCACGTTCCAATATCCCACCGGCGGCGCCCAGGCGATTGATACCGCGCTCAAAATTTTGCACGGTCAAACGGTGCCGAAGGAAATCACCCTCAATACCCGCTTATTCACCAAAGACACGGTTGATCAGGGAGGAGCCGAGGTTCCCTGAGTAATTCCGATTGCGGATTGCGGAATAGCCGAATCCTGGATTAATGAGTCAGGGATTGAAACGTGAGTGAACGCAACGACACCCCAATCATAACTGCTGCCGCTTTTGTGAGACTTCCGGAGCTGCTGTCTCTGCCGTGCGTTGCGACGTTTGAGCCGCGGCGCGGGAGGCAAGAATTTGGCTCAGGGTGTCTGCGAGCCGGCTGACATCGTTGGGTTTGGCGAGAAAAATTTCGGCGCCCACGGCCATGGCCTCCTGGGCGAATTCAATCCGCGCGCTGAGAAAAACCACGGGCAGATGAGATGTGGCGGGATTGGCCTTGAGACGGCGGCAGATTTCCAGGCCGTTTATGTCCGGCAAATTCACGTCCAGAATGATTATACTCGGGGAAAGAGTGCCGGCCAGCTTAAGGCCTTCGGTGCCGGTTTCCGCGATGGTGACGTCGAAATTGGAATATTTCAATAAAGTCCAAATAGCGGCCGAAACATAATTATCATCCTCCACCAATAGCACGGTCGGCATGGCGTCTGGCGCGGGAGCGGATGAACCCGAAGCGGTTTCCGCGTGCGTCGTCGTATCAGCTGGAGGATTGGGTAACATATCTTCTAATTATTCTTACAATGTCAAATTAGTCCGGCCGAGCCGGTTCGGATAGAGGGGAATATTACGGAGAACGTTTGTAATTCTTTATGCCATTCTTTCTTTTGAAGCGATCAATCAGAGCCTCATGCCTCAGCGGGAGGGAGAGAGCCCTCGCCGCCAGCACAGGCGGAATAGTCATGCGATGGATTTTTACGACAAATGCCGCCTCGATTGCGGGGTGCAATACGCGAATGACGCCTTGGCGGGCAGGAGAGAATGAATTCATTTGGGATTCGAGGAAGAGGATGACAATGCGTTCACTTTAGCCGTGATGGGCGCATCCACGCTTTTTCCCAACCATGAACAGGAATGAGGCATGGATGCGCCCGGGTTCACTAAACAAATTAAACGAGAGCTGCCGGGGCGAGGGCCTCGTTATCCGGCTGGGCGGGGACCAATTGCCGTGCGACGGCAAACCTGGCCAGACCGGCGGCCGAATGAATCTTAAGCTTGTGCATGAGATTCTCGCGGTGAGTTTCCACTGTGCGAACCGCTATGCCGAGTTTGGATGCGATATCTTTATTGCTGCCGCCTTCGGCAATTTGAATGAGCACTTCGCGTTCGCGTTCGGTCAACCGCGGCGCCTCGCCATCTTTACCCGCGGGCACAGTCTGTTCCTGGAAGGATTGCATCAGCTTGGCGTTGAAATATAACTCGCCGCGATAGACGGTTTGCACGGCGCAAATCAAGTCTGCGCAGGGTATGCCTTTAAGCACGTAACCGCGCGCGCCCGCCTGGATGGCCTCGCGGACAAATTCGGCGGTCTCGTGGATGGAGAGAACCAAAACTTTGACGTTCGGCATTTCGCGGCGCAAAAGATCAGTGACCATCGTCCCGCTCATATACGGCATGCCGACGTCCATCAAAATCACGTCGGGCTGCAATTCGTGCGCCAGAGAAATCACTTCGCGCGAATCGCCGGTTTCGCCGACGATTTTGATGTCTTTATGGCGCGAGAGGCACACGCTGACGCCTTTGCGAACGAGCGGATGATCGTCCACGAGGAATACTTTGATTGGGTCGTTCATATAAAAATGGGTAGAATTTTTCGTATTTCTGCGGCCGGGCCTATGGGCTGGCGGGTTCATAATCCTGGCGAACGGCCTGGACATTGGTCGTGAAAAGAACTCCCCTTTTTTCCAATTCGACCGAGCCGCGGGGCATGACATCGCGTACGGTGTACGTCTGTCCGTTCTTCCGGTTGAGAACCTTTTTTCCGCGCCATCGCAGCGGGTTGGTGTTGGCCATCCAGTCGAATTTCAGATTGCTTTTGGATTTTGATTCCGGCGGGTTTTGAATAAGCAGGGTATGCATAAAATTTTAGTTAATGATTGAGCTGTAACATGAGATCGCATCCATGTATGATGACTGCCAAATAAGCGCCGAGGAAGGCGACGACGGAAAGGAGGACAGCGAGTACCAGGTTCTTAGTGAAAGTTGCAAAAGGCCGTTTATTACTTTGATTTGTTTCAGAATTCAGCTTCATATTGGAGTCAACCTATCACAGAGCCGGGTTACGACAATTCGGGCAAATCCTGAAAGTCCTGTAGGGGAAAAGCTGACGAGTGTCCTGCTCATGTGCAGGGCTGTCCATATTTTAGGCGCTAAAACACAGAGGAAAGTGAAAGTTCCGTACGGTTTTCGTTAAAATGATTCCGGACGAAAAATACTGTCAGGGTGTTTGTAGGGGAATGCCGATGTCTTCTGGGTGGGAGGATTCGAAGGTTGCAGCCTAAAGGCTGGACACCGAGCGCGGAGGCGACTCTAAATGCCGGTTTCGACCCAGCAAACGGCCTGGCGGACAAGGTCCGTGGCAGATTTGGCGTTGAGCTTTCCCTTGATGCGTTCGCGGTACGTCTCTATGGTCTTGATGCTCAAGCCGAGGAGGCCCGCAATTTCACGTGTGCCCTTGCCCTGGCCGATGAATTGAAATACCTCGAGTTCGCGATTTCCCAGGGCATTGACCGGCGACGCCGATTGTTCCCTAACAGCGGGCTGGCTTAAGTTCTGCAGGAGTTGTGATGACGCCGAGGGGCTCAGAGCGTAGCCGCCAGTGAGAATGGCGCGCATTCCTTCGAGGAGCCGTTCGGGTTTCTCGTGTTTCATCAAATAACCACGGGCGCCGCCGCGCAATACGCGCTCGGCATAGACCGATTCCTCGTGCATGGAAAAAATCATTACCGGAAGGCATGGATGTTGAGCGTGGATGTCCTGCAAGACCTCGAGGCCGTGGCTGCGAGGCAGGGCCAGATCAAGCACGACGATGTCGGGGATGCACCGGCCGATAGCCGCCATGGCTTCCGCCCCGTTTTCGGCCACGGAGCAGACAGTAAAATCGGCTTCCCGGTTAATGCGCTCGGCCAGGCCTTCGCGCACCACTGGGTGATCGTCCACGAGCAGCACTTTTCGTTTCCCGGCTGCCGCGGATGGTTTTTCGCCCTTTTGGTTCTGCTTCGTGATCATGGCTTTACTCAACTTTTGCCTGTCACGGGAACGATACAAGCAATTAGCGCGCCGCCCGGAGACAGGGGATTGACGTGCAGGGCCCCCCCCATAGCTTCGCTGCGAAACTTCATGAGTTGCAGGCCCATGCCACGCGATTTCCGTTTTTGGCGGAGAAGAAATTTTCGGCCGTCATTGCGGATTTCCAGGCGGAGGGAACCTTTGGAGGTGGAGAGAGAGAGCCTGATCTTTTGGCATTGGGCGTGGCGCAGGGCGTTACCGACGGCTTCCTGGGCAATCCGGAACAGGTGGGTGGCTTTGAGATTGTCGCTCAAATGGATGGGAACAGGACACTGAAAACGGCAATCGACTCCGAGATTGGTCACTGATTCCGCCAGTTCTTTTAGTGATATCATCAAGCCGTCCGGGTCGGGCGGCACCGGTTGCAAACCGTGTGAGAGCCGGCGGGTTTGCGAGCGGGCCTGCTGGAGCAACAAGAGCACCCGCCGGGAATCTTCGGCTTCATCGAGTTTTTTTGACCTCAATTTGTCCTGCAATGCGTCGGCCAGCATGGCTATGCCGGTCAACTGCTGGCCCAGGCCGTCGTGGATATCCTGGCCAATGCGGCGCTGCTCGCGTTCGCTGATGTCCATGATCTGATTCTGCAGGTTCCTGCGGATAGTGACTTCACGGCGGAGTTTGGCATTGAGCTGAAGCAACTGGGCCGTGCGTTCACGGACCTTTACCTCCAGCATTTCGTTGGCATGGCGCAAAAGGTCCTGGGACTTTTTGCGCGCCGTAATGTCGCTAAAGACGGCCACCACGCCGCGCACTTTTTGGCGCTCGTCGAACAACGGCGTCGCCGAGCCGAGCAGGGTTAAAGTTCGTCCATCGGGAAGTTCAAAATCCAGTTCCTCGACCGGTTGCGGCTTGCCGGTGGTGGCGGCGCGTTGCATGGGCAGTTCATGCGTTTTCAACAGCCGGCCACGGCGGAAACAGCGGATGGGAAACGGCCGGCCGCCGGATGGAGGTGTCGCGGACACATTGGTATAGCTCTCGAGATGGAATAATTTGGAGGCAAAGTCGTTGCCGTAGACTTCGCGGCATTCCGGATCGTTGGCGACCCATACGACAGCCGGAACCACTTCCATGATGCGCGCCAATTCTTCCGTTTGTTGCCGCAAGCGCTGCTCCATGCGTTTGCGCCGGGAGATGTCGCGCGCGACCATGGAGATGCCGGCAAACCGGCCCCGCCGGTCAAGAACGGGCCAGGCCGAAAGAGAAATTTCGATCGGGCTGCCGTCCTTGCGCAGCCGCAACGTTTCGTGCTGCCGGATGTTTTCGCCCGCGCGCAGCACGGCCCAAATCTGGCGCATTTCCGCCAGACGGTCCTTTGGAATAATCGTCCAGCCGGGCCGGCCGATGATTTCCGCCGCGGACCAGCCGTAAATATTTTTTGCGCCTGAATTCCAACTGGTGAGCATGTGACGGGAGTCGGTGCTGTAAATGGCATCGGGCGACGACTCGACGACGTCGGCCAATTGACGCTCGCGTTCGGTGGTTTCCTGTGCCCGGGAATCGTAACCGGCGGCGAAAAATGCCGAGCGGGCGCGCGATTTGACGCGCGCTCCGTTTTTATGAACGGGACCTGAGTCGATCTTATCCATTGCCACGTGGTGTACTGTTAAAGCAATCGTCGCACCATACCGGCGCGGAATTGGCGATTTCCCTTAATTTATGCCCACAGATTGGACAAATCTTCCCCTCTTTTAGACAGATCATCAGCTTTTTTCCTACACGGATTTCAGGTTTAGCCCGAATTGTTGAATCCGGGAGGGCGTGCGAGATTGGGCACGCTATGCAAACGTTTACCTTGTCCATGCCGGACGGCGATAACCTTCTATCGCCGTACGAAGACCCGAATTGTAGCGGCCAAAGGGGCTTTAGCCCTGCAAGTGAAGCCGTCTCGGCAAGGTCCGCTACGCCTGAGGCTGTTCCGCCTTTGACCGAACCGATGCCCTCGCGCGAGACCGGACACGAAGCGGCAACCGAACACGTGTCTCGTCTGCGGGCGCGTTTGCATACATTTCTCAAGGCGGATGACGCGGCAAGAACCAGCCACATTCATCCGTTGCAGCAGGCTGTCCAGGAATTCGCGCGCCGGGCAGAAATCGGCGGCCGGTCCCCATTGGGGCGTGTCGTGACGCAAATTGAATCATTTATCCAGCAAATCGGAAAAGCCCCTGGAAAAATCGGCGATCCAACCGCCCGAACACTGGCGCATTCCTTTGATTTTCTCGCGAGCCTTGTCACTCATGCGCGAACGCGGGACCCGAATCTGGCAGAACACATCAACGTGCTGGCCGTGGATGACGAGGCCATACCGCGCCAGGCAATTTTTAACGCCCTTACAGGCGCGGGCGTTGGCTGCGTCACCGTTGGCGGTCCGGCGCAGGCTTTGTCCATGCTTGCAGAAACGCAATTTGACCTGGTGATTTTTGACATAGATATGCCGGGAATTAATGGACATGAACTCTGCCGGCGCATGCGTGCTATGCCCGGTTACGCCAAAGTGCCGGTTTTTTTTGTCACCGGATTGACCGATTTCCAAACCCGGGTGCAGTCCCTCCGCAGCGGCGGCGACGATTTTATTTGCAAGCCGTTTCTTTCACATGAATTGGTGGTTAAAGCCATGGTCACGATTTTTGAACAGCACCTCGGACTGTCGTCGAAGAGCCCCAGTCAACCACCTGAAACCGCCGGCTGCGTTTTGCCTGTCCACACGCGAGCTTGAAATGTTTTCACCGGGATTATGCCGTGTAAACATTTAACACATTGGAATACAATAGCTTGCGAATTTTGTAAACGGTGTGTAAATGATTTGTAAACGTTTAAGTCGTTGAATTTCAACAGTGTAAATGGATGTAAACACTTTAAACGATATATCACATTTGCTATCGTTCGCTCCCTTATTCCTCTCGCCCACAAGAACTCGTTTCCGGAGTGTTTCGCAATTGAACCGTTTGTTTCCAGCCCAAAGACCTCAAATCCCCAATGAACACAAGCGTTCTTGCGTAAGAGCGTCGTCGTTTCCAGTTTCCGCGCCTATACACAAAAATTTGGAAACGAACCATTTTTACCAGTCCTCAAATCCGAATGTCAAACGAAGCGGCGTCCAAAACCATTTTGTCTGAAACTGTTTCCTGCAGCTTTGTCAGCTCGCGGAACATGTCGGAAATCAAAGGGGCATTGGCTGGGTTGCCGGCAAGATTTTTCATTTCCCAGGGATCATTGACGATGTCGAAGAGTTGGACCTGCCGGACTTCGGGGTAGAGGATCAATTTGTGGGTCTCGGTGCGGATGGAGCGCTGATATTTTTCGTAGGCGCAGTACATGGAATCGAACAGACGCGTCTGTTTTCCATTCAGGAGGGGCGCCAGGCTGGGGAACTGGACGGTGGCTGGAGCCGAGATGCCTGCGAGATCGCAAATGGTCGGGAACAGACAATGTTGATACATCATGGCGTCGATCTGTCGGCCAGGCTTGATACCGGGGCCGATGATGATGAACGGCATTCGCACGGAACAATCATAGAGGTTTTGTTTGCCCATCAGTCCGTGCTCGCCCACCGCAAGGCCGTGATCTCCGGTCACGATGATGTACGTGTTATCCGCCTGATCGGACTTGGCCAGGGCATCCAGGATGCGGCCCATTTGGCGGTCCATCCAGGTCAGCAGCGCGTAGTATTCACGGCGATGGACCTGTACGATTTCCGGGGTCCGGACGACCGGCGCGAGCCATTCGTCACGGCCATCGGCGCCAATATCAAATGGATGTTGCGCCAGAAAATTCGGAGGGACTTGGATTTTCGGATACAGGTCCACGAAATCCTTGGGCGCCTGCCGCGGATCGTGCGGTGAGTTCCAGGCGACGTAGAAAAAAAATGGTTTGTCCGGCTGCGCCGCCAATTTGCCGATCATATCGACGGCGCTGTCCGCGTATAATTCGCAGGAATGTTGCTGCCGTTTGTATCGGGGACTGGCCTGGCGGGCCCCGTCGTCCCCGCGCTGAATGTCCCAAAGGGCGTTTGGTGTCCAATGTCCCCGATATTTCGGGTCCCACGGAGTCCACGGATCGCCCGGTCGCGGACGGCGATAGGCAAAACCATCTGTCGGTGTTGAGGCATAAAAACCCGGGCCCATGGTCTTGCCGGTCATGAAGCTTCGCAGCGCGGTTGCATCGCCGTTGTGCCACTTGCCGACAGCGCAGGTATGATAGCCATTTTTTTGCAGGGTTTCACCGAGCAGCGAATAAGTCCCGCACCTGTCGCCGCCACAGGCCCACAGGTAACGGCCGGTGTGCATCATAGCGCGGCTGGCCACGCAAACGGCGCCGGTCCACGAACCCTGGTGAAAACAATGCGTAAACGTGGTGCCGCGTTTCACCAGGCGATCGAAATTAGGCGTCAGAACCTCGACATTGTTCAGCGCCTTGATGGTCCGAAAACATTGGTCATCGGCAACCAGGACAACGAAATTTGGTTTGCGGGCCGGCGGCGATGAATCGCCCGCAATTAATTCTCCGGGAGCGAGGATCGCTGAGGCTGACACCCCGGTTACCGTTTTCAAGAATGTGCGCCGGTCCATGGATCAATCATGCATGATATGGATGGCGCAATCTAGTGCTTTTGCAGGGTACGCAGGTCGACAGTTGCCGACCGGCTGTAGGCCATGCTGCGCGAGATCAGAGAGCCGAACCCGAGCGCATAGCCCATCGAGCCCGCTGATTTGCCGGCGCATTCAAATCGCAACACGTGTGCGCCGGGGTCGAGGTGAACCATGCCCAGTTTGTCGGTGGCGGCCGTTGGTTCCGAAGCGTACAAGTCGAGTTGTGCCAGTTGCTTTCCGTCAAGCAGGACGTTGTAGATTCCCGAATTCCATGCATGAACCGTTTTCAACACCAAATCCGAATCCAATGCCTTCGTGGCATGAAAGGGGATTTCCATCCAGGCATTCGTGTTTTCCGGCTGCAACCAAACCTGCCAAAATCGATTGATGTTGCCGAAATGTTCTACGGTCACCGCGGCGTCGGAATGCTTTGCGGATTTTGCTTCGGCACTTGTGACCAAAATGACATCCCGCAAAGGCAATCGGTCCGGCCCGGGCGGCAAGTCGGGATACGGTTTGTGCGGCACGGTTTGATACCAGAAAGCGACGCTGGAAAACAAATCGTCACGCTCAGTGAACCCGGTTTTCGTGCCGTCAGGAAATGTTTGCGCGCCTTTGTGTTCGATTTCAACCCGGAGCGATTTTTTGAAAGACACCGGGTCAGGTATGTGCCAGCGGTAAAAGCTGCCGACGTTGCCAACAGGATCGCCCGCGTCACCCTCCCAATACGATGCGCCAAAATACGGCTGGGTCCCGGGAGAGAAACCCCAGCCCTCGCAGAAATAATCTTCGGTGCCGGTGCCGCGCAAGCCGGGTTCGTTTTCACCGTCAACGAAGAAATAATCGTTCCCTTCGCCAAACCAGCGGGGTGAAACCAGGCAAACGCTCAGCACCGTGCCGACGTATTGGCCGCGGCCCTGGATGTCGGCGATGAGATAGTTGCGACCCATGACGCACGGGTATTCCTGCCGGTACATGGCATGGAAATAGGCGCTTGTTTTGGGGAGGGAACCCAGTTTCTGCCAATCGATTTGATAGTAAAAACTTCCGCAACGTTCTTTGCCATCGTTGGTGACGGTAACGCGCGCCGATTTCCTGAACGGCATGGGCCAATAACAATTGCGTCCGCGTCCGTTGGAACTGACGCTGACGGGCAACGAGTCGAAAGGCTGGTCAATGCCATTTCCAACCCCGAAGAAATCTCCAATCGGACATTGCACGCTCGGGTTGGTTTCACCATCCCAGTAGATTCGCAGCGATAAAAGCCGGGAGTAGTATGGCTCAGTGTCGGCAATCGTGTTCCAAAAATGAACAATTCGCCCCGGCCCTTTGAGGTCGGCGAGCGTGAGCGTCTGGCCGGGCTCAATGGGTCGCGAATCGTGGTTGCCGTTTTGCCAATTCGGATCGGTGGAAGAAGCCCGCATGGACTGAAAATCCTTCAGTGTTTCCAAACCGTTCAACGGATTGCCAAAATCCGATTGTCCCAGGATGGCGGCGGCCGGCGTGATGAGAAGGGCGATCAGCCCGAGTCGAATTGATTTCATGCGCATTTAAATTTTAAAACCTGGATTTTATCAAATTTACAATGGTCGGGCTTTTGACGTTTGATCAATTTTAATTTCTCTCACGTCATTTTGACGATTCCATAATGTTCTTCCATCGGCGGCAGGCAGGCGCACGGCCAAAGTTGGAATTCCCGGGCCCTGGTGGACACGCAATTGGAAAATGGACTCGCCGCCTTTTATTTCAAACGAGAGATCGGCCCGGTCGACTCCCAACGGCGTGCGAATCGGCCAGTTTTTCGCTTCGTATCCGGTCCAGGAAGGCGGAAGGCGGGGAATGATCCGAACTTCATCAAGCGACGTGTCATCTACGCCGACAATTAGGCGCGCAACCTTGAGCGGTTCGGTCACGTTGACGAGGTTGAGCGGGCCGCAGCCGGAAGTTAATTCGATCTGGCCCTCGGCATCCGGGGAATAGAGGCGTTCATAAAAGTAGTATGGCGAGAGCCGGCCATGATCAAATTTCACGCCGGGCGATTCGAAGGTGGTCCGGGCCAGAAAATCAATCGCGTGGCCGGCCATGGCTAATTGGTCCATGAGAAGCATGGTTTGAATCGCGTAACCTTGTCCATAGGAGGGGCTGGTGAGCAGACCATTGTGTATGACGTCGAATTGAGTCCAAATTCCATATTTCTCGAATTCATGCTTTCGCAGTGGCGCCGTATAGAGCCGCTCAAAGGTCTTCTCACTGTGAGCAAGGGTTTGTTGATTCCATGCCTTCGGGTCAAACCCCAGGACATCCGAGTTCATACAGGCGACGCCGTTCAATCCGCCGAAACCAACGTTCACAGGTTTCTGCAAAACTGCCTGGTCGGGCTTGAGAGTTTTGGGATCGATGCACCAAATCCACGAGCCATCGTTAGCGACCAGATATTTATTCATATTGCGGTAGATAGTTTGGGCGTCCTTGCGCCAGAGTTCCGCGGTGGGGTGATCGCCGGTCGCCTCCTCCATTTCAGCCGCGCTCAGCAGGGCCAATGCGCACAGATTGTTCTGAACGACGTTGTCATAAAGCCCGCCTGGTCCGCCGCCGCCAAACTCGCCCGAGCCCGGGATCAGCGGATCCTGTTTAAGGAGATAGTCGATATAGCGGACGGGTGACGCGGGTCCGTGCAGAAAATTGTAAAGCCGGTCTCGGAATGGATCCTCTGCCGGCAATCGCTGCCACAGCAAAATCATGGCGATAATCGTTGCCGCATGACCATCCATTTCTGTGCCGCTCTCGTGAGGATGGCCGGGAGCAAAATATCTGGGAAACGCAATATAGCCGGCCTTATTTGTGCCGGCAAAGTTCATGACACACTCCGCCACCTGGCAGGCGTGCTCGTAATAACCCCACATAACCAATTCGCGCATGAAAGTGCCCGAGTCCCGGGTCCACATCGTGTGCGTCCAGCCTTGTGGCGGCGGTGATGCATTAAGAAATCCCGCGGGAAAGCCGCCCTGCCCGCGGGAAACGAAGTCGAGCGCCAGGGCGCCCTGAAATGAATTGCTGACCTCCTCGGCAAAAAGACTCGCGTTTTTGGGGCCAAAAAAATCAAGGGTGCCCGGCTGATCGGCCTGCAAATTGAAGGAAGCAGCTTGATGGGTGTCCTGAGCGGCGCTCAAAAACCTGGGCGCAAGCAACGGTAACAGTCCCACCGTCCCAATCGTGATCATCCTGCCAAAGCGCATACCTTTCACGGCGATGAAGACTCCTCAAGCATCTGAAGTTTCGGTCCCTCGATTGTGCCGAGTCGGCTGCCGGCGACGTACAGGACAATGCTGAAGCTGATGACAAAAATCAGCGCTACGATAAATTCCCGGAAATGCTCCATTTCGAATTTCCGCAGCGAGGGTGCGAAGGCAATCATCGCGAACATTGCAGCCACGACTATCACGGCATCCACACTGGCCCGCTGCCAATAACTCCCGCCCAGGTGCAGCCACATTCCAAATTCGTCGAACGTCAGCCCCATGGCAACGCCATAGAGCAGCGCGGTGACTTCCGCCGCGCGGCCCGCCGGACGGCGATATACACTGTATCCGCACACGGCGGCCAGCAAAAAAATTCCGTAATTCAAATGATGAACGTGCGTGCTCCCCATGAAAAAATAGAGGTTCGGCATCGCCTTCGCCATGATGAGGAATACGCACACGCGCGCCAGGACGAAAGTCATAATGAAACCGAACAAAGTCCGCCGCGCGAGCCGGTACGCGGTTTCGGGAGGAAGCGGCGGTGCGTTCATGGAATATGCATACTTCATAAGGATTTTTTCAACAAGCCTGTATAAATTTGGTCAAATTTTATAATTGTTGTCTGGCGTTAAAAAGCTAAAGTTAATCCATCGGATTGAATTATGAAAAAATTTGGCATTTTTGCAGGAATTGTTGCGATCCTCGTCGTCATTTTCCTTATATTTCTGTTAATCATCGGCCTGGCGGCCGGCGGCAGTTACAATCGGCTGGTCGGCTTGTCGCAAAACGCGGACAGCAAATGGGCGCAGGTTGAAAATGATTACCAGCGCCGGGCGGACCTGATTCCGAACCTGGTCGCCACCGTTTCAGGCGCGGCCAATTTCGAGAAATCCACGCTGGTCGAAGTCACCCAGGCGCGCGCGTCCGTGGGCAAAGTCCAAATCAACGCAAACGCTGCGCCAACCGACCCAAACCAACTGGCGCAATTTGACCAGGCGCAACAGCAATTGTCGTCGGCCCTGTCGCATCTGATGGTCGTCGTGGAAAAGTATCCAAACCTGACTGCCACCGAAAATTTCCGGGATCTGCAGGCGCAACTGGAGGGAACTGAGAACCGCATTACGGTGTCGCGAATGGATTTTAATCAGGCTGTCCAGGCCTACGATACGGCCATTAAATCGTTCCCCGCAGTATTCTTTGCCGGGGCGATGGGCTTCAATCCAAAGCCTTACTTTGCCGCCGCGCCCGGCGCCGGGAATGCGCCGAAGGTCCAATTCAATTTTAACGTTAATTCGACGAATTGAGGCTCATCCGTGAAACCTTGCTGCGCCATTCTCATTTTGCTTTTTGGCCTTCGCGTGTTTGCGGACGAGGTCATTCCGCCGGCGCCGCCGCAGTATTTCAACGATTACGCCAATGTGGTTTCTCCCGCCACGGCGTCGCAACTCAACGCGACGCTGGATAATTTTGAGCGGCAAAGCTCCGACCAAATCCTGGTGGCCATCTTTCCAAAGATGCAGTCGGATTCGTCCATCGAGGATTACACCGTTCGCGTGGCGCGCGCCTGGCAGGTGGGCCAGAAAAATAAAAATAACGGCGCGGTCCTTTTTATTTTCGTCCAGGACCGCTCGATGTTCATTGAAGTGGGCTACGGCCTTGAAGGCGTTCTGCCGGACGCATTATGCAAGCGCATCATTGACGAGCAGATTTCACCACGATTCCACACTGGCGATTTTGACGGCGGCTGCATGGCCGGAGTGCAGGCCATTTTGGCTGCGGTAAAGGGGGAATACCAGGGCACGGGTCGCACGGTCGCCCAGAATCAATACTTCGCGTCACAGCGGCATAGCCAGACGGTCGGGCAAATCTTTACAGGCATCTTCATCTCTATCTTCGTGCTGGCCGCGATCGCGAGCATCCGGCGACGGGGCGGTTGGACAGGGCCCGGCGGGATGATAATTACCAGCGGCGGTTGGGGCGGGTTTTCGGGGGGCGGAGGCTGGGGTGGTGGAGGATTTTCAGGTGGCTTTTCGGGCGGCGGCGGAAGTTTCGGCGGCGGCGGCGCGGGAGGTCATTGGTAACGTATGCACCCAAAGGAATTCAAAAAACACCTGCGCCATGACGGTGTGGTCGGCGCGATTCGGCAGGCCGAACAAAAATCGACCGGCGAAATCAGGGTGATCGTCAGTCACAAGCACGTGGAGACGCCGGTGGCCGAGGCGCAAAAAGAATTCGTCCGCCTAAGAATGAACCATTCGCCGGAACGCAACGGTGTCCTGATTTTCGTCGCGCCCCGCTCGCATACATTTGCCGTTATTGGCGACAAAGCCGTGCATGAAAAATGCGGCGACGAATTTTGGCAAAAACTGGCCGCCGCCATGACCGAATTCTTTCGAAAATCGGAATTCACCGAGGCCATCATCCACGGCGTCAGGAAAGCCGGCGAACTGCTGGCCGAACACTTTCCGAAAGCAGGCAGGCGAGTTTAACCAATAAATTGCTTATTGATATGTCTGGGGATGAAGTCTTTGCGCTGGTCGTTAGTTGCGTCATTGGAATTCTTGGCTGGAGAACCTGGTTGGGTGGCCTGCTCCTGTTGGAGCCGCTTTCGCGAAAGCCAGCCACCCAATTCCTGGGCTGGCTCTCCCCACTCGCCGCCGCCGGGGCGCTGTATTTCGTCCTGGCAAGGTGGTCCTCACACGATGTCCGCGACAATCCGGTCTATATTTTCTTTTATTTGGCAATGGGCTTTGGCTGGGCAGGTTTGTGGAACTGGATCCTGCCGTATGCCGCCGGCCTGAGTTTTCGAGACGATGCATTGGAGTTGGATAACAATGCGGCGGCCATCGGAATCAGCGGCGGCCTCGTGGGAGCCGCGCTCGCGTTCGCGGGCGCGAACATAGGCGACGGACCCGGTTGGTGGGTTGTCGTTTTTTGCGCGCTGCTCTCGACGGGGACTATGCTCATACTGTGGATCATTGGCGCCTGGATTACCCGTGTTCAGGAATTCATTAGCATTGACCGCGACACGGCAGCCGGCTGGCGCACGGCAGGCTATTTCATTGGCGCCGGCCTGATTTTGGGCCGCGCGGTTGCCGGGGACTGGCACTCGACACAGCAAACGGTTATGGACTTCCTTGCCAGGGGATGGCCGGTGCTGATTCTTTGGGCCGTCGCGCTGGCCCTTGACAAAATATCCAAACCCACGCCCCAGCGTCCGAGCCCCAATGCCATTTTGCTTGGCGCCCTGCCTTGTTTGCTTATGACAGGAATGGGCATCGGCGACGTGATCCTGCAAGGAGCATGGTAATGAAAGTGCCTTGGGAAATCGCCGATCCGGTCGACGCGGAGATTTTTGCGGAAATCAGGCGCGCTGCCATTTTCGACTGTTGCAAATGGGATCCACAGGTCGAAGACGTTTGCACACTTTCTCCAGTGCCGCTGGTGCTAACAGGCGACGCATGGGCTGAGTTGGTAACCCTGGCAGAAAAATTGGCACGCGAAACCGTGGCGGCGGAAACAGCCATATTGCAGAAGCCGCGGCTTCTGAAGGGGCTTGGCCTGTCCTGGACACTTCGCCGCAAACTGTCGAGATCGGAAATCCGCGAACTGAGATCGAGACACTTGAGTTTAATACGGTTTGATTTTCATTGGACAACGGAGGGCTGGCGAATTTCGGAAGCAAACACCGATGTTCCCGGTGGTTTTAATGAGGCGTCGGGCTTCACAAAGTTGATTGCCCAAATTTATCAAAAGATTGTGCCGGCGGGCGATCCGACCCGGGAAATGGCTCGGGCCATTTCCGGGATCCTCCCGGCAGGCGGGGTTGCGGCGCTGGTTCATGCGACTTCGTTCAGTGACGATCGGCAGGTGATGGTCTATCTGGCGAGGCACCTTGAGAAAGCTGGCGTGAAACCGGTTCTGGCCGCTCCAGACCATCTTCAATGGGAAAATAACCGGCCGTTCCTGCGGGCGGATTCGAGGCTTATGCCGCTCGATTTCATTTTCCGCTTTTTTCCGGCTGAATGGCTGACGGCATTGCCGCGACGTTGCGGATGGTGGCGCCTGCTGGGAAGTTCGGATGTTCCGTTGTGCAATTCCGGCGCTGCCATCATCACCCAAAGCAAACGATTTCCGCTTGTTTGGGACGAATTATCGGTAAACCTGCCGGCCTGGAATGCGTTGCTTCCGCGCACGTTTGACGTGAGGCAGACTGACACAGAAATTCCTGCCGAATCGTTGGTCTTTAAACCAGCATTTGGCCGCGTGGGCGATCTGATCAAAATGCACGGGGTCACTTCTGAAAAAGAAGTTCGAAAGATTGACCGTTTCGTTCGCCGGTACCCCGAAATGTGGATCGCGCAGAAACGCTTTGAGGCCGTGCCGATGCGCAGTCCTGTGGGAGACGTTTACCCATGCATCGGAATTTATACTCTCAACGCGCGTGTCATTGGCGCTTATGGGCGGATTGCGCGCCGGCCTTTGATTGACCACCGGGCGCAAGACGCGGCAGTCCTTGTCAGGGAACCTGAAATCTGTCGGAACCAAAATCCACTCATTGGAACTAATCACCATGAAACCAGCCGAACTTTACAACCTGTGGGCGCCTAAAGACTCGATTTGGAGCAATTGGGCCAAGCCGGTCCTGTTTGCCGATCACGCCTTTGATGATTTGCCGTTAAGTTCGACGGCGGATTTGCCATCATTAAACGTCGTCTGGGCGCCGGCAAGCGATGGCAGTTCGGCGATTGTTCTGGATTTTCCCGGCGCATATGCGGTTTGGTTTGGCATCGCTTTAGGCCAGCGCGGATTTCGTCCGGTCCCGCTTTTCAACGGCGTTGCCGGTTCAAGATTTGGAGCATTAGCGCTCGTGGATGTTTCCGGCATCGTCAGCGCTCTGCACGCGAACGTTGAAACATTGATGACGTTGCCATTGCGGCCGGATTCGCCGCCGGCTTTTCTGCTGGATTCCAATCGGCAAAGCGGCGGATTTTCTCCTGAACCCGGGCGTTTCGATAATCGTTGGTGTGTATTTCCCCAGGATTTCCCGTCAGCTAATTTTCTGCTTTCAAAAAACATTCGTTCGGTTGTTTTGGCCCAGGAAGGTTTCAGCGTCCCAAAACATGACCTGGCCCACATTCTTTTGCGCTGGCAGGAAGCGGGCATTCAAATTTTATCGTGCAACCAACCCGGTCAGGACCAACCCGCTCCCATCCAAATCGAAAAGCCCGGCAATTTTCGCGCTCTCTGGTATCGCGCGATGGTGCTCGCGGGGCTGCGCCGTAACAGCACGGGCGGGTTCGGAGGCATTGTCCCGCAGCCCGGTTCCAGCGGCGGGTACGGTTAAGACCGCCTCCACTGCTTCCAATCATTGATGGTGGCCCATTCCATCGCCTGCGCGGCGTTGAAGAGCCATCGGGACGGGCGTTTGCGCAAATCGGCGGCGATGGCGCGCGCGGCGCGCGGTGTGCCCAAATGAATATTCGCCGTTTCACGGCCCATGGCGTGGAGCAGTTTCAATTCATCGCGCTTTTGCGGCAGCTGGTTTAATTCGATGCGGCTGCAATCGGGCGCCAGCCGCCGTACCAGCCATTGCCGTTGCGCCGAAACCGTGTGGTCCGTGATACGAACCGCCTTTGTGATAATTGTGGTGTAAAAAATCTTCGTGCTCTGCCGCGCGTCGCTCCAATGCCATGCGGATGGCGCCAGTTCTTTCACTTCGCGCGCCATGAAGCCGCCACGCCATTGGGCGATGAGAGTGTAGCGCCGCCGGCCGAGGCTGCCCAAACCAGCCTGGCGATGCACAATCCTTTGCGGCACGGCGGCTTTGGGCAACGCGCGTGTCAGAAAGGTTTTGACGGCGGCTGGGACGTTTTCAGCCTCCGGCCATTGGTTCAGCTTATCCCAAAATCGGACGGGATCGCGCAGTTCGTTCAGGGCGAGGTCGCGCAATCCCGGATGGCGCTCAGCCAGGACAAACGGCTGGCCTCCGCTTTGAATGCCTTCGGTGTATCCTTCCAAAATCGCGGCGCAGGCGTCGGCGGGTTTGCAGGCCGATGTTCCTTCGCTGGCGGCCAGAAGCGCGCTGGTTGCCAGGCGCGCCAGGTCCACGGCGAAAGGCATTTCGCAGACTTCGTCAAAGTCATTGATGCCCCAAACCAACCGGCCTTCCAAATCACGCCAGGTTCCAAAATTTTCCACGTGCAGGTCGCCCACCGCCAGGGCGGCGGGCGCGTTGGCCAATTCGGAACAATTTTCCCGCCACAGTTGCGCCCAGCGATAAAATGTTGCCCGCAGGAACGGAAACACCCCTTCAGTCATGCGCTGGTGTTTGAGTTTCACGTCCGCGGCGATGAGTGGGATTTTCTTTCCGAGCCAGGATTCGTAAGCGGTTGTGGCTTGTTTAATGTCCATAACGTTAGTGGACCAGGGCGGCCCAGGCAAACAAAGCGGCCAGTGCCGTGAGTGTGACCGGGATACCCAGGCGCGCAAAATCCCAAAAGCCGATCTTAATGCCCATCTCCCGTGCCTGCTGGACGACGATGATATTGGACACGCTGCCGACAATAAAGGCGCCGCCGCCAAAGCTGTTCGCCAGGGCCAGCACATACGGAATAATCGGCTGTGCCAGGTTGACCACTTTAAGCAGCAACATCACCGCTGCTGAATTGCCGATAGCATTGGACAGGACTGTGGTCGTCAAAAGAAGGTTGCCGGGGGCATTCAGGTTGAAACCGTGTTGCGCCAGTAAATGGACAGCCTTGTCTCCACAGCCAGTGGATTGGAATGCGCCGGTCACGACGAACAATCCCATGAACAGCACCAGAATCGGCCAATCCACGAGGCCCAGCAAATCGTCCGTCCGAAATTTCGTGCTGGCCAAATGGATGCCCGCCGCCGCCAACGCAATGATTTCTTTTGGCATGGACGTAAAAAACAGGCCGATAGCCGCCACCAGAATGATGATCCCTTTGACAGTGTGGATTTTATTGAACGAATAACTCTGTTGCGGCTGCGCGTCCGGCGTGGATTCGGCCGCCTTCCAATGTTTCCCCGATAACATCCGGATGATTCCCCAGGCGGCGCCCAGGGAAAATACCACCGGCACAATGCTCCAAAGAAGATATTGCCCAAAACTCAAATGCGCGATTTGCCCAATCATCATATTTTGTGGATTGCCAATCAGCGTCGTGCCCGCGCCGATATTGCTGGCAATTGTCAGAGCGATCAGAAACGGAACGGGATTGATTTGCTTGCGCAGCAGAGCGACACCCACGATTGGGGTGAAAACAAAACAAACGATATCATGATTTAAAAACGCCGAAAGGCCGGCCGTCGCAGCCATAAGCACAGCCAGGAATACCCACGGATGCGCGAGTCGGTCCGCGATGGCTCCCGCAATCCAGTCATAAAATCCTGACAGGCGAAGCTGCGCGGAAATCACAAAAAAACCGAACAATAAAAAAATCGTCGGCCAGTTTACGAAGGATACCGCCTGTTCGGTCGT
Organism: Verrucomicrobiia bacterium; assembly: GCA_035933915.1. GTDB lineage: Bacteria > Verrucomicrobiota > Verrucomicrobiia > Limisphaerales > UBA11358 > UBA11358. Next base: position 5,123 of record DASYYL010000159.1, on the reverse strand, counting down.
GACCCCGCCGAAGAGCATCATGGCAATCGCGCCCAGCAGCGCGATGCCCGGGCGATTCAATTTCAATCCCGGAATGCGACCTATCGCAATGCCCAGATACGTGACCGCGAAGATGATCAGAATAGTCGTGTTCCGTTCCATTTCCGCTTCGATGTTTCAACGCTTCAACGCCTACTGATACGTCAGAAGTTCCAGTTCGCGTATACCTTCGTTGGCCAATTGCCAGCGTCCGCCCTTGTGGGTGACCAGCGCTCGGCACGGATTGGCCCTCTCTTCCGGTTCGTTGACCGAAAGCAATTGGAATTTGGCGCCGCTCTTCATTTCCGACGCCGCGCGAGGCATCAAGGCAAACGCCACGCCGTTGAAATTCAGCGCAATTTCGTAGCCGGCCACGCCCTCGCGTTCAGCGACCGGATTCTTCAGCACCAGCATGGGATAGCGCTTTAGATAAGGAAAATTCGTCGCCTGGACCATGACCCGGCAGAGTTCGGTCTGGCCGCGGAGAAAATTGAGTAGGTCGAATTTCCCGGTTTTTTCCTGCAACAGAATCAGGCGGTCGTCCAGGCCGTTGAGGTTTTGGCCGTTCCATTCGCCGTGGTCGTTGCGTTCGCCCGGCGAAGCATGCCGCCACCACGAGGCGAAATTGTCGTTTACCAGGACGTTTAATTCGAAGTGAACGTGCGCGCGCCACCGGCCAATGGCTTCGGCGTTCGAGGTTCTGCCCATCGTGGCGATGACTTCACCGGCCTTGACCTGTTCACCCGGCCTGAGCCCCGGATGGATCGCGCTGAGGTGCGCGTACAGCGAATAAATTTCGATGCCCTCGATAATATGGCGGATCACGATATAATTGCCGTAATTCGAAAGCGACGGGCGCGTGCTGATATAAACGACCGTGCCGTCGGCGGTCGCCATGACTGGGTCGGTGGGTTCGCCGCGGCGGTCGGTCTGCAAATGCCGGATGTCCAGGCCCTCGTGCATCCGGTGGCCATAATCGCGCACGCAACCGAAACTGCCGCTGGTCCAGGGCTTATCCGGTTCGGTGGGAGCGAAGAATTTCAATTCCGCGCCGGGCGTGTAAAGGTAATGGTTCGCCGTCGGAAATTGAAATGGCGATTGCGCCAGGGCCGTTCCGGCAATGGCCAAAAGGAACAACGGCAGACAACACTGTTTTAAAATCCGTAACGTCCCGGCAACATGCCGGCCTCGGATAAGAATCATTCGGTTGGTTCGGTTTGGAATGTTTTGGCCACGTTATTCAAACCCTGGACAAAATTCGTGGCTTCATCGCGCGACATATCGGGAGTAAAGGATAGAATGCCGTCATGGATGCGCTCGGTGATGAGCGGCGCCATAAGCCAGCGTTTGTTTTTAAGGTCTTTGCCCCATTGCCCATAAACTACGAAGTGCCCGCCGGGATTGGTAGCGGAACATTGTTCGAGAACCACCGTGCCCATGGGATCAAACTTGAGTTCGATGGCCGGCGCTTCGGGTGTATCAATGACTTTGGCAGCCACGAGGTTTTGTTCGGTCAAAACCGGTCGTTTGTCAATCGTGACCTGGACCGGGTCCGACCGCAATACCGAGACCGTTTCCGTGCTGCCGGTTTGTATGGCCCCTGGCGGCACCGAGGTGTAAATGGACACTGCGGCAAAGGGCCCTTTCTTGTGCCCCAGGGTGTCGCATCCGGCGAGCAACGCCAGAGCCGCCATCAAAAAGAGATTGAATCCAGGCGTATAAACTCTCATAGTGCTATGACGAAACCGCATTCCGCGAACAAAGTAAAGAATTATGGGCCGACAATACAACAAAGTATTAAAACGAAAACGCCGGGCGAGCTATCTCAAACGCAAAACCCGCGCAGCCGCAGAAAAGAAAAATAAGAAGTCAGCCGCGCCTGCCCCAGCCCCGGCGTAGCAGCGTCGCGTGAGCGCGCTCCCATCAATTCGCGCCTCAATCGTCCTGTGTTCCGGGCCGTCGAACCTTTCTAACCATCGGCCGACAATTCCCCCTCTCCCAGTCCCGGCGCGTCGGGAGGGTGTGAGAGTCTTTCGGGCGCTGATGTCCAATCAATTCATTGCGATGCGTAACTTCTCGTGCCGACAAGCTGTCCTCATTCCGGCCATCCGGGCTCCAAAATGCTTGAACGGCTTTAAATTGCCGTTTAAATTAGCTTGAAGCGCCGATGAAACCAAAGGACATATTCGGTTTGGCAGTTCGGCTTTTGGGCCTTTTGTTCCTCTATTTTGGCCTGAAAGCAGTGATGCCGATGCTCGACCTCGAGCTCATCCAAAATCCCGACAAAAGTGACATCATTAATGGTCTGATGCCGGTTGTGTTTAACCTGGCGATCGCGTGGTGGCTTCTTGGCGGTGGATTGGCCCGGCGCGCATATCCCGATTCCAAAACCAGCGAACCCGCGCGCCCGCCCGAGCGGCGCGAACCGCCGCCAACGACGCCGCCCGCGCAACAACCATCGCCGCAATTAACCGGCATGGAACGGGCGGAACAAAAACTGGCCGCGCTTGTAGACAAGTCCGGCGATGGCCGGGCTGCTTGAATGTTCATGGAAAACTCAACAGTGCTCAAACAGGAAATTAAGCGCCTGATGGTCGAGAACCTCATGTTGCAGGTCAGTCCGGACGACATTGCGGATTCCCAGCCGTTGTTTGGTCCTGGCAGCGTCGGTTTGGATTCCGTGGACGCGCTCCAATTGGTCGTCGCCCTGGATAAAGCCTACGGTCTCAAAATCGCTGATTCGGACGGCGCCAAACGGATTCTGCACAGCGTGGACACCATGGCAACCGCTGTGACCGCGCACCAAAATTCGCCCAAATAGCCGGAGATGCCATCCGCTAGTTTCGCGAATTGAGCTTCCAAACAACATCCTTGGCTAACCGGAATCCCGATGCATCGGGATTCAGTCTGACGACTTCAGCAGGCAGTTTGGCGAAGGTGGAAGCCGAGCAGCCATTCCAGCGTTCATTTTCACTGGCACCATGCGTGCCATGGATGGCACGTAAAGGTTCACTTGGCGTGACGCTTGCAAAAGTTCAGCCTGGCGATGAATGACCCTCAGGACGGTTTGCCAATTTACATCCCAACAGTTTTTGCCCCACCCATACGGCGGGCAAAATAGCGAATATGACGAGCGGATACCAAAGACTAATAATAAGCGTCCACCAGGTTTCATCCTTGCCAGCGTACCCAATTGACCGGAAGTAGAGGCCCAAGCCGGTCAACCCTTTTTCGCGTACGCTTCTGTCGCCAGCCAACCCCAATACGCTACCAGTATAGGGCTCCGCTTGATTGAAAAAGACCAGGCCACCGCCCCAGTCGCTTGTAGCGGCAACATGAAATTTATTGCTCAACGAGGCATAATGCCAGTGCGCGCCGGAAGTATCTGCTTCCGGATTAGGACCGCCCAGCCGTGTGTAGGCACAGAAAGCGACGAATCCTAAAAATAAAACCGAGGAAACACAAACACTACCCTTAAAAATTCCGCTTCTCATAAGACAATTCGTGCGTCAAAACCCAAAGTCGCTTCTAATGTCGTCACTGTATTGGTTCAGCGTGAAACGCCGCTTGGCTTGAAATGCTAACGCGCTTTTTGCCGCGGTTTTTTGGTTTCCAATCCGGGGTGTTGTGAACCCTCGAACGGTGAGTTTTTGAGGCATGCTCGGCTCGGAAATAAAATGTCTCCGACCAAGCTTTCGGGGAGGGGTTAGCCTCCCCAAAAGTGGAGACGGATTTTATTTCGTCGCCTTCGATCCAGTTATCCCTCGGCGGGTTGCTCTCCAGCAGAGCCCGCCTCTGTTTCACTGGACAAGTGGACTTTGGATTTAGAACGCTCATCGGTCAAGTCCGGGCTGCCGCCTCCTGGCGTTTGGCTTGGCGCCGCACGCGCGCGGCCTCGAGCTTGCGATCCCGGGTTTGATAAATCTCCAGGTGTCGGCCTTCCAGCCGGTCCTTGTAAAGGGGTCACGCGTGCGCCGTTAAATATGGATTTTGGAACACCCGATGACGCTGGCCGTTTCGATTTCTGGAACATCGCGCTTTCCATTTTCCTTACGCGCCGCCCAAGGGGTTGGTGTCGTCTGTAAATTCCCGCTTCAAGGCAAGGAAAAGGCGGCAGTCAATTATTATGGAACTTCTGATTGAACGCATCGTAACCCGTCTTTTCTGCCGCCCAGAGATTGGACGATCCGGACACGCCGTACTGGTGCTCTAACCAACCAGTAGTCCAAATCACCATTTCCAGCGGATTATCTCCGCGGGCAGCAAATCCAGTTCCGACACCTATGTAATTAATGTCGCTGTTTATAAACGTTCTGTTCAGCAATAGTGGATGTTCTGTGCCGACATATTGAAACCTATTAAGGGGTCCTAGAATTGTGACATTTTATTGTCCTTCTTGCAACTGCCTGGTTAAATCTGGCAGCTTTCGTTTCAGGAGCTTTTGCTTTCGATTCGGCTGGTGTGATACCCGGCTGATCGCCTGCGTCACCCGGGTGTAATGCCCCATTTGCAATCGCTCGCTCACCCATCGTGCCGTAACCGTCGTATTCTCTCTCAACCACCACGCCAAAACCGCCTTTTCCGGCGACCCTTTTGGCATTTCTTTCAATAATGCCTCGCTGATCCCAATCGCTCGCATCCCTTTGCCCAAAATCAGTTCCGCAGCCGCCTCATCATGCGCCCGTTTGGCCGGCCCACTGTGCGATTCACGGCACCGGCCACGCGCCACCTTTTCCAACCCATCCGTCAGTCGCGCCACAAATGAATCACTGCCCACGTACCAACCCCGCCGCAACGCCTTCCATTGTTCCTGTAATTGTTTGCGCCCGGACGGACGGCCCAGTTCCAATACCCGCCCATCCAGATACGCTTCATACCCCTTACACTGTTTTGGGTCAAGACCCAGGCTGCCCATGACTCGCTCCCGTTCCAACCACGACGGCGTTTTGCCACGACGCGCTAAATACCACCGGTAACTGCTCCAGCGATAGCTCTTGAGCCGCTGCTGTCCCACCCGAACCAACCCGGCGCGCGCAGGATTCAAGTGAATGTACGTGCTGACGACCTGGAAATACATCGGTTCGCGCTCATCGACTATCACCGCT
>DASYYL010000156.1:0-12584 GCA_035933915.1 Verrucomicrobiia bacterium | reverse complement strand
CTCACCACATTCGACCGCAGGGGGGCGCGAGCTATGGGCTCGCAGCCCGCCCCCCTGCTCACTTTAGCTGGCTGCTGGACGTTCCACAGAAAACAAAAACCAAACAGAAAAACCATTTACACAAAATCCTTTACAAAACCGACATGGTTGACCAGAGCACCTTTTTTACTGCTTTAAAAAATACTTCGTTTCAAGATAACGCTAACGAAGCAATTCACCATTTCATAAATTAGGCTTTTTGATAACCAGTCCCGCTTCTACCGCGTGAGTGAACGCAAGTAGTGGCAAAGTTTCAGCGAGTTCTAGCCAGTAGTGGCGAGTTGTGTTTCAACCTGCCGCCTGACTGACTTTTCCGCTGACAGTGGCCGTCCATCGCATCAAGGAACCCTTTATTTATGCGGGTTAAAACAACTTGAACACAGATGGACACGGATAAACGCAAATTTTAATTTGGGTGAATTGAAAAGGCCGACAAATTGTGAATCATGCTTCGCATGGGTTCGCAGTCAGCGGCAGGGTTTTTGGTGCGGTTACCAGGGGTGGTCCCCCGAACCCCGAAAGCATTCGGGGCGGGGTCGACCCCTGGCTGTTATCGTCCGCCCTTTTCAGGGCCTTCAGTTAGAGGGCCGTGCCTCGGCTGGAGAGAGATTACCCCCACCCTGACCCTCTCCCCTCCCATCAGAATGGGAGCGGAGAGGGAACAGCAGTTGGACGTTGCATATAATTCGGAAAACAAAATGGCCGTCGCCAGATTCAGGGGTTCGGTGCGCGAAAAGTTGAAGTTTGGGCAGAGCGGCAGCTTTGCCTTACCATGTTAGACCACGGTTCCTGATTTGCGCTCTTCGCGTTCGGCGGCGATTTCGTCGGCTTCTTCGAAGAGTTTGTTCTCGCGCTCGATTTCCCGCATTCGCGCGGCGAGGTCGGTTTCGGGGACGTATCGCGCGATGGCGTCCGCAAATTGCTCGATGGAATATCCCCGGGCGACCTGGGCTCCGATTCTGCAGAGCGATGGTTTGATACCGTAGGGGCGCAACAGTTGGGCGATTTTATTTTCGTCGATACTTGAATCTTTCAGGGCCGCGGACGTCACGTTGTATTCCTCATCGCGCAAGTGTTCCACCAGCACGCGCGTGAAGATTTTTTCCCGATGTGAACTGAGGAAGATTGCATAGATGTCCAGAAGCAATTCGGCCACGGTACTTTTGGACCCGGCAATGGGAGAGAGGACGAGCGCAGCGGCGTGGAGCTTTTGCTCCCACTCCTCCCCGGCGAGTCGAACAATCACGAAGAGCGGGTCGAAGGTGTCGGCGGCGCGATCGTTCAGGCCTTCGCCACGAATTTTGCCGCACTGGGCGACGATGTGCCGTTTATCCATCGCAAAACGCATACACTTGGATTTGATGTTGGCTATGTTCAATTCAGCGAGCGGCGCGCGGATTTCGGTGGTGAGCTTGCGAGTCATGTGGACCAGAATTGAGCGATCGGCGATGGTGTCGGGGACTTTTCCGATCATGGCGATGACTTTTGGGCACCAGCAACTGAAGCGCTTTAATCCTGAATCGATTCCGTTTGTGGGTACCGCTCCCTCACGGTCGGGGCTCTGATGGGATTTCGATCTGGTGGTCCGAAGGACATAGGCGGTGCGCCAGGTATTGCCGGAGTTGATGACGCCGCGCATGGTTGTGTTGCCGGCAAGGAATGTGTCCGCCTCATCAATTAGGAGGGTGGGACGACACGTATCAATGGCGCGAAAGAGGGCGCCGACGGTGACGTTGGAGGCGATGAGCGGTTTATTGGCCATGGCGCCCAAGACGGTCAGCAAGGTGGTTTTGCCGCATCGTTTTTCCGGGGATTCAATGGCCACATAAGCGACGGTATCGCGCAGCTCATAGACGTATGTGTGCAGGACCCATACGGCCAGGGCTGTGGCCGCGGCATCGGGCAAGACGACGTGTCGTTTGATGGTCGCCTCGATATCCGTGAGCAGGTCGCCGATCATCACTTCCTGCGGATGTGGAGTGACGGGCTCGAAGATGACGGTGTCGTTATGGTTTTGGTTTCCGTTTTCGTTTCGGCTTGTCGCGCCGTAGTCAGACGAAGGCGGATCGATCGTTTTATTCATACTTTTATTTATATTTTGATTATTCATACGCCCCGATTTTGGCACGGGGGGTTGGACAAATGCTGTCCAACCCTAAAAATATTTTTTCCACGAATTGCGGGGGTTTTGGGGGATTTTCGCGGATTTGAACAATGAGGAATGCGAGAATTAAGAAAAGGTCTGGTTACGGGAGAAATGTCATAGTCCCAGTGCTGTTATTGATTAACGATACATTTCCTCCAACCGGTACGCCAGTTAACGCGCTTCCGGCGAACCAACTTCAACAAAAAGATCAAGCACCTCCAATAGAGCGATAATGACGGAGCGTTTGCAAGTTTTGAAATGCCAGGTTCGGCACAGGGTTTTGATCGCCAGATGGGCGAAATAGCGCCACTTTCGTCCGCTTGCCAAGCACGCGGCGCGGACACCGGTGGCAGCGCCAATTGCAAAGAGCGGCGTCCCTACCATTGAAGTTTGAGCGGCGGTGGCAGCGCCACTGGCAGCACCGCCCTACCATACAACCCAACCGCTCCCTTATGGTCGCGGCTCTGTTGCGTACAGGGCGGCGCCGTGACCAGGGCGCTTTCTGCCGTCCCCTGGGCCTTGCAATCAATGCAGAACCAAACTATTTCCGCCGGCGTAACAGCGCCAACGCCGCTGCGCCGAGCCCGGCCAGCGCCATAGTGGACGGCTCTGGCACCACGTCAATGTACGTGCCGCTGTCCAATCCGGTGATCAGCGAGGAATTAACGGTCGCTCCCGAAAGCGTGTATTCGCCGACCGTACCGCTTCCATTGTTCACCACATACAGATCGTTGCCCGTAATCGCGAGCCCCTGGGGACCGTTTAAGCCGGTAATGAGCGTGGCGTTGACGACCTGGCCGGAAAGGGTGTATTCGCCGATGGTGCCGTTGGCATAACTCGGAACAAATATGTCGTTCCCCAAAATCGCCATGTCATAAATGCTTGGCGCAGTAGACCACGAATTAACCAGCGTCCCGGAAGAATTGTATTCGGAGACGCCACTGACTGGACTCGGGATAAAAATGTCGTTCCCGGAAACCGCGACATCGGGTGGCGTGCCTACCGTAGTAATGGAATTGAGCAGTGATCCGGACGTATTGTATTCGTCCATGACAGAAGTCTGCTGGTTCGCGACCCACAGATTTCCCCCCGAACTGGTCATACCCCAGGGATTGCTCAACCCGGAGGAAATCAGCGCGCTGTTGAGGAGTGAGCCGGAAGTCGTATATTCGGCGACGCTGCTGCTGTACTGATTTACAACGAATAAGTCGTTGCCCACCACGGTGATGCCCTGAGGATGATTCAAGCCGGTGATGAACGAAGTGTTGATCGGCGATCCGTTAAGCCCGTATTCGCCAATTGAGTTGCCATCTGAGTTTACAACGTATACTTGCCCTTTGGAGGCCGCCAGACTGCATGTCAGCGCCAGGGTGATTCCATAGATAATCTTTGTGGTTTTCATAATAATGGTTACTTGGTTTATTGTTAAAGGAGAACTCTCAGTTGAAATTTGAAACAAAAAACTTTTAAAAGTCAATATTTTTTGGCGCGGCGCAATATAAACGTTGAAACGGGCGGCTGCCTTTCGTTCCTGCCTTGGGGTTGCGATGGGCCCGGGAAATGGTTAGATTGCGCGCTCACTCAATTATGGGAGCACAATGGAAACAGGCCGGGCGCGAAGCCAGCGCGCATAAAAAAGGCCAGATGACCGTCAAGCTCGTCCGCGAAATCATGGTTGCGGCCAAGTTGGGCGGGGCTGACCCTGACCTAAACGCGCGTTTGTTTGTGGCCGTGGAGAAGGCGAAAAAGGCTTCCGTCACAAAGGACACCATCGAGCGCGCCATCAAAAAGGGCGCGGGTATCGGCGAGGAGAAGGTCAATTATGAGACGGTCACGTACGAAGGTTTCGCGCCGCACAAGGTCCCGGTGGTGGTTGAATGTTTGACGGACAATCGGAACCGCACCGCGCCGGAAATCCGCAATTTGTTCAAAGCCGGCTCGCTCGGGCAGCCCGGGAGCGTGGCATTTTTCTTCAACCACGTCGGCGTTGTTGAAGCCACGCATGCGGATGCCGGGCGCGATGCGGAAGGAGACGCCATTGAAGCGGGCGCGCAGGAAATCGAGCCGCTGGAAGCCGAAGAGGTTCCGGCTGGCGAAAAGGGCGCGAGGTTTCTGACGGAAATCAAAGATTTGGATCACGTTGCCAAAGCGCTGAAGGCAGCAGGCTGGAAGGTCACAGCGTCTGAGATCCGTTACGTCGCGAAGAATTTCACGGATGTTTCGGAGGCGCACCGCCAGGAGGTCGTGAAATTTTTGGAGGCGTTGGACGATCACGACGATGTCCATCGCGTTTACGCGGCGCTAAAGTAGGCGGTTTGCACCGGGCACGAATGTGGATCAGGCGCTCATCGCCTTTCCGGCGAGCCAGCCGGTCGTCCACGCGGATTGGAAATTGAAACCGCCGGTGATTCCGTCGATGTCCAGGACTTCCCCGGCGAAATAAAGGCCGGGGCAAATTTTGCTCTCCATCGTCTTAAAATTCACTTCGCTTAATCTAACGCCTCCGCATGTCACGAATTCGTCCTTGTTTAAACTTTTTCCAGTCACGGGAAATTCCGAGCGGAGTAATTGCTGAATCAATTGGTGCTGGCCGGCGCGCGAAAAGCCAGACCAGCGAAGAGTCGGCGTGAGGCCGGCCGCAAGGACGAGTTGTTCCCAGAGCCGCGCGGGCAGGGGAGCAATTGGCGAATTGACGACGAGTTTTGCCGGTTGTGATTTTCGGCGCGATTGAAATTCATTCGCGATCGTTTGATTGTTCCAACCAGGCAGCCAATTGATTTGGAGGGAGAATGAATAATTCTTCGCGTGAAGCGCGCGCGCTCCCCAGGCGGACAGCCGCAAGATCGCCGGGCCGCTCAAGCCCCAATGCGTAATGAGCAGCGCGCCCGTTTCGCGAAGTTTGCTTTCCGGCACGGATGCTTCGACGTGTTCCACGGAAATTCCGGCCAGGGCTCGCAGCCACGGTGTGGCGACGTGAAACGTGAACAATGACGGGACGGGCGGTTCCAATTGGTGTCCAAGCGAAACCGCCAATTGTCCGAGCGCGGGTGTGCGGCAACCGCCAGTTGCCAAAAGCAATTTGTCGCACAACAAATGTTCGCCATGGGAAAGGGTGAGTTCAAATCGAGTGCCTGCTTTTCTCACAGCGGTTTCGACGCCGCAATTGGTTTTCATTTTTATTCCGGCGCTGCGCGCGGAAGTCAACAGGCAATCAATAATGGTTTGCGACGAATCCGTCGTGGGAAACATTCGGCCGTCGCTTTCGATTTTCAATTTGACGCCCCGGCTCTCGAACCAGGCGGCGGTGTCGCGCGCCTGGAATTGGGCGAAGGCGGAAATGAGCGCGCGTTCGCCGCGCGGGTAGCGCCTGGAAAATTCGCGCGGGCCGAATTCAGCATGGGTGACGTTGCATCTTCCGCCGCCGGAGATTTTGACTTTGGAAAGAAAATGCGATGATTTTTCGAGGATGGAAATCTCCGCTCCATTCGCCGTTTCCGCGCAAGCCAGCGCGGCAAAAAATCCGGCCGCGCCGCCGCCGGCGATCACGATGCGCTTTGAATTCATTCCCGCGAAATTATCAGAGAGAAACCGGGACCGCAGGGCTTTTGTGAATGTAACCGATGCGTTGCGACTTTGAAGGAGCGCGGCTGTGTGTGCGCAGCACAACAGCCGCAGCATGCCGGATGGAGGAGGGATTCCGCGCTTTCAACCGTCTGATTGGCCGAACGATCGCTACGGCCTGAATCAGGCCTTCAAGAATTCGGGCAGGGTCGGCACAAACATTCAATTCATGGTGACAGCGGCTTTAGCCTTGACACACCGGCTGCGCTCGCGACTTATTTGAAACAAAACTCACTTGAAATGTTTTGCCCGATGCGCCTCCCCACGAGAACGTGCAATCACGGACCGGCTTATTGCCCCGGCGGGAATCCAGTCTTTCACAGCCCCGGGTCATGGTTGCTTCGTTTTGTTTTTGTGCTGTCAGGATGCCTGGGTTTGGCTGGTGGCTTTTGGCCCATAAGCGCGTGCGGCCAGAGTTCGACGAATATTGATCGAGAGTCCATTGTCAGTTTGGATAATAGCCTGTCTGAAACCAACCCATCGGTTCAGACGTTTCAAATTGAGGGAATTGTGTGCGCCGTTGTGCCAACACGGGGGTTTATCGCTTTGCAGGATGCGTCGGGAACCATGTTATTTGAAGTACCGCCGTTTTCATCTAATATTTCCGTCGGCTCACAGGTCAGGATTGAAGCGAATCAATGCCTCCTGACCCGGACCCGTTCAGGAATTAAGGTTTGGCCAAACATGGTAGTTGATAATGACGGCTTGCACTCCCAACAGGAAGCCTCGGGCCGGGTTTTCCTGCAAGCCGGAATGAACCCGATCCGGGTTGATTGGTTCAACGGTCCGGCTGAATTTTATTTGAAGCTGGATTACCAGGGGCCCAACCTTCCGAGGCAAACCGTGCCCGCCTCCGCCTTGTGGACGAAAGAGCCATCAGGCAACTGGCAGCCAGGGCTTCATTATGCTGCTTACGAGGAAAATGGCTTGCAGGAACTCCCAGATTTTCCCGACTTGATTCCCAAAGCAGAAGGAATGGCAACCAATTTCAGCACAGCATACCGGACTCGGGACGAATATTGCGGTCTGACATTTGATGGCTTTATCAATGTGCTGCAATCAGGAACCTATACTTTTTATTTAACATCAGATGATGGCAGCCGGTTATGGGCAGGCAAATCCTCACTGATCTGCAGTCCCGTCTCCCCATCCAAAACAAACTCCGCTCCCGCTGAAGAGTTGGATCAGGCACTCGCGGACCGGGACAGGGAACATTGGATTGAAATTGAGGGAGAGGTTGCGTTTGTCAGCGAAAATAACCGGAGCTTGGAGCTCGAAGTGGATGTCGCGGGACGCCGCATTCCGGTGACGGTGCTTGACGGAGTCAACTTATTTTCCCGCAACCTGCTTCATCATTGGATAAAAGTGGAGGGAGTTTGTGAGTTTTCACAAAACCCTGAAGATAAAAGCCTGGTGGGAATTTTTGTGCCTGGCCAAGAACAGGTGACCATAAACAATAATTCGCCAATCAACCCGGGAAATGTTACGGAGACGGTGTTGACAACGGCGGCGCAAGTGCGGCGATTAAAACCAGAAGATGCGGACAAACATGTTCCAGCGAAAATCAGAGGCGTCGTCATTTATGCGACAGCGGTAGCCGTTGTGTTACAGGATTCAAGTGGTGGGGTCTTTATTAGCCCGCGCAATGGTCAATGGCCCTCCCAGCCGAGTCTGGGACAACTGTGGGAAATGGATGGGACAACAGATTCTGGTTATTTTTCGCCTGTGATCATTGTGGACAATGCAAAATTCCTGGGGTACACATCGCTGCCTGAACCGGTGCAACCAACGCGTGATCAGTTGATCAATGGCAATATGGATGCCGAGTATGGCGAGCTGCACGGCGTGATTACTTCGGTTTCAGCATCTGAAATAACGTTGTTGACGCCGGATGGTAAAGTGACGGTGATGGGAATCCCCGACCGGCCTTTGCCTGAATTGCCCGAGACGATTCCCGGTGGCGGCTCCATTGTCGGCAGCGTGGTTCGGATTCGTGGGTGTTTCGCAACGCTCGTGGATTTGCAGACCCGGCAAGTTACGCCCGATGAGGTTTATATTTATCCATCGCAAGTGGAGGTCGAAGATGCATCGCCTCCCAATCCGTTCCTTCTGCCGACTAAAAAGATTTCGGACCTAATGTGGTTTGATGCCCGCGCAAGTGCGCTGCAACGGACCAAACTGGCCGGACAAGTCATTTATGCTATCTCAGACGAATATTTTGTCATGGATGGCGACGCAGGATTCCGGGTACTGGCAGACCATCCGCCGTCGCTAGCGCCCGGCGATCTGATTGAAGCAGTTGGTTTTCCAACGCTTGGAGGATCTTCACCGGTATTAAAGGAAGCGCAAATCCGGAAGACCGGCCATGCACCATTGCCGCACGCCGCGGTTATGTCACCGGAAAGCATGCTCGATCGGGATCGGGATTCAATATTGGTGCGGGTGGATGCCTTGCTCATCAGTGATACGATTCATCAGAACGAGCGCATCCTGGAACTGCAAAGCGGGCCGCGACATTTTGTGGCGAGGGAGGAATTAACTTCGAAGACCCCTGCACTTTTGCCTGCCGGTTGCCGTCTGTCGTTGACGGGGGTCTACGCCAATGCGGACGAAGAACAGGCCAGCGTAGGCGCCAATATTGCGCCGTTTGAGATTTTGTTAAATGGCAACGCCGACATTGTTGTCTTGCAGCAACCACCCTGGTGGACAATCCGACGCGCGATTATCGTAATTGGAATCTTAGGAGGAATTTTGGGGGTTACTTTCGTTTGGGTGGCGCTTCTAAGACGGAAAGTTGAAGAGCGAACGGAACAATTGAAAAAAGAGATTGAAGAACGGCAGCTCGTGGAACAGCATCATGCCATTGAACGGGAGCGCACGCGGGTTGCGCAGGATCTTCACGACGAACTAGGGGCTGGCCTGACGGAGGTCAGCATGTTAGGCTCGCTGGCTAATGCGCCGGTGATTACAACAGAAAGCAAAAAGCGTTACCTGGAACAACTGACGCAAGTGGCGCGTTCTTTGGTGACTTCGCTGGATGAAATCGTTTGGGCGGTAAACCCTCGTTATGATTCAGTCGCATCGTTGGTGAGTTACTTTTCGCTTTTTGCGGAATCATTTTTGGGCCTGGCAGGAATCGCTTGCCGCTTTCAAGTCCCGGAGGAACTGCCGGACTGGCCAATGGATTCAAAAGTACGGCACGGAATTTTTTGCTCTTTCAAGGAAGTGCTCAACAACGCGATCCGTCACTCCAAGGCGACAGTGGTGCAAATCATTTTTGAGGTGGTGGAAGACAATTTGGTGCTATCCATCATTGACAACGGACGTGGATTTGAGTTTGTTGCCGGGGAACCCGGCAAAGACGGTTTAATCAGCCTTAGACAGCGCATGCAACAACTTGGCGGCGATTGCCAGATCCAGAGTAAACCGGATCAAGGGACCGAAGTGGAAATTCGCCTGCCCTTAAACAAAACAAAGCATGGTTAAAGTTGCTATTGTAGAAGATAACAAAACCACACGCGAAAGCCTGGAGACCATTGTTAATATGTCGCCGGCCAATCGGTGTATCTGCGTTTGTGCCACGGCGGAGGAGGCCTTGCGGTCGTTGCCGGCCCAGCAGCCAGACGTGGTGCTGATGGACATCCAGTTGCCCAAAATGTCTGGAGTGGAGTGTGTGGCTGAACTCAAAGCGTTATTGCCATCGGTGCAGGTCATTATGGTGACGGTGTACCAGGATCCCGACCAAATCTTCCGGGCGCTTCGCGCGGGAGCCTCCGGTTATATTTTAAAACGGACCACGCCGGAGAAAGTTTTGAATGCCATCCGGGATGTCCAACTTGGCGGCGTGCCCATGAGCGCGGAGATTGCGCGAAAAGTTTTAAAATATTTTCAAGCCCAGCCTAGCTCTGCGCCAGAAGTGGATAAACTGACCCCGCGCGAACGGGAAATCCTGGATTTAATCGTCCCGGGTTATTCCAATAAGGAGATCGCGGACAAATTGAATATCAGCATCGAATCCATTCGCTGGCATCTAAAAAAGATTTACCATAAACTGCACGTTCATTCACGTACGGAAGCGGCTTCAAAATTCCGGTCGCACACCTAACCGTTGCGGTTTTTCCGTGAACAAACGTCTTCTCCCATTACGCTATCTATAAAGAGGCTGGCTATCATAGCACGGTTCTTTCCTTTTAACATGACCCAATCGCCAACCCCTTCCAGAAAAAATAAATAATTTTTTTCTCCAAAAAAGGCTGGACTAGCCTTGACTTGGCTGGACTTACCTTGACCCTCCTCCGCCAAGGCTACGGAGGGGCAGCCGGCCAAATGAGCTCCGTCCGCACGCGCGCATGCACCTCTTGGGGGCGGGGGAGGGGGCTTTAAAATGGTTTAAATTGCTTTAAAAAGGTTAAAGTAGCCCGGACGCTGCGGCGGGTTTAACCACCTGCCTTCGCCAAGACCGCAAAAGGGAAAATGGGTTCGTTTGGCAAAAATGCCTTTTTTGAACTGCTGATAGACGCTGATTTCTGCCATAGGTCCAACTGGGTCTGAGCACACCTCCGGCATGTCCGTTTGGCGAAACGCCAAATGGAAAATGCATCCGGCGGGACGCTCCTCCAAACAGAGACGCCCCTCGTCTCCTGTATCGTTATGTCAAAGAGCACGCATACGCACGCGCCGCGCGAGTGCGGATGGACACGCTGGCCCACCGGCGAGGAATTTAGGCCACGTGTGGCCTTTATGGGAGGTAGTAACTACCTATAAATGATTAATGGAAAAAGGCAAGACATCGCCAGGCTGTCCACTGAAAACAGCGAAGAACCCATAGCACAGCGTTCTCATTCAGCCCCCCCCCACCCGGTTGGGGGGCTAGTGAAGCCAGACGACATTTGTATATTGAACCATATTCCATGAAGAATTTGGAAAATGACATGCCGTTTAATCCTGAAACCAGACATGAAGTATTGATCAATTATAGAAACCAACCTCTAACCGGAACTCAGGTCCTGGATAGACCCCCTCAGACTAACGGCATCCTAATCTAATATCTAATGATACAACCCCTTAAAATCATCATTATGCACAACTCAAAACTACTCAAATGGAAAATCGTAGCGAGCGTTCTTTTTCTGGCTTTGCTGGCCTTCATCAATTCCGCCTCGGCCGGTTTGATCATGACTGGAGCTTACCAACAAAGTGCCACATCATTTACACCCACTTGGACCGTCGCTCCGAGTTTGATCAGCGGCATGTCGCCGAGTAATCAGGTAGGCAATTTCACCGCCAACGGAACTACCCCCGGGGTTTCCGCGCTGACGGATGGTGCGATTGGCCCGGTGAGCAGCAGCGCAAACAACATCTACGCTAATTGTGGTTCAGGCGCGGGTCAAACCCTGACGTATGTGCTACCTGCACAGACTTATGGTTATAACCTGACAAATATCACGGTTTACAGCGGATGGGCAAACGGCGGTCGCGTCGGGCAGGGTTATACCGTTTTATATTCCACCGTGGCCAACCCGGGGACTTTCATCTGGTTGACCAACGTCTCCTACGCCGCCGGCTTTAGCGGCAACAATCCACCGAATCCGATAAGCATTCAGGTTCAGTTGAGTGACTCGGCGGGAGGGGTAATTGCCTCCAACGTCGCGGCAGTGAAATTTGACTTTACCGATCCGGCTGCGCCCGCCGATGAGAATGGTGGTAGCGGCTATTCTGAAATCACCGTGCAAGGGACTGTGGCGATGAGTGTGCCTACGCCGATGGTTTCTATAACGACTTCAAATGAGAACGGCGCCAGTCCGTTTACGCCCACATGGACGGCGGAAACGCCCGATTTGATCGCCGGATCGCTTCCGTCCAGTTCGGCTGGCAACTTCGATGCTGATGGTTCGGAAGGTGGGCTCTCCGTTCTAACGGATGGTTCAGTTGGGGTAGCTGGCACTAAGACCACCGTGGTTAGTTGCGGCGCGAGCGGCGGGACTTCGCTCATTTATACGCTCACCAATTCCGTCAATGGATCCGATGTAAC
This sequence comes from Verrucomicrobiia bacterium, assembly GCA_035933915.1. Lineage (GTDB taxonomy): Bacteria > Verrucomicrobiota > Verrucomicrobiia > Limisphaerales > UBA11358 > UBA11358. The sequence continues at coordinate 747 of DASYYL010000156.1, read as the reverse complement.
CAACATTGTAGTTTACAGTATGTGGGGAGATAGTGGCCGTGACGGTCAATATTACATCCTCTCCTATTCCAGTGTCCTGGCGCCTGCTACCTTTATCCCCATCACAACTGTTTATTACCTTCCGCTTGGAAACAGTGGCGCCCAGGCAAACCGGGTGGCGATCTTTAATCCGACCGGCGCGCCGCTGGCCACAAATGTGAGTAGGTTGAAGTTTGACTTTGCCGGCCCCCCGGGGGCTTCCAGCTTTAATAATGGCTGGCAAGGTTATTCTGAAATTGTGGTGCAAGGCACCAACTCCCAAGCGCTGCAGAGCATAGGAGTCGGTGGGACAACCCTTTCGCCTTATCCGGTTGTCGCGCCCGGAACTAGTGTGACAGCCAGCGTGCCGGTGATTGGCCCAAGTCCATATTTTTATCAATGGCGAACGGACGGCGGTAGTGGAGGCGCTTTGACCAATATACCGGGGGCCACCACAAGCTCCAATCTGGTGATTAACACCACCGGCTTTGCTCCTGGCAATTATCAATACGCTTTATTAGTTTCCAATAACGTATCTTCGGTCACCAGTTCGGTAGTGGTCTTGACGATCAGTCAACCAAATGAAATTTCCGGCGTCATTGGCGTCAAATTTGGATTCACCGGCGGATACGCCACCTCTGATGCGCCATATCCGGCAGATAATGCGGGCGTTGCGAGCGGACAACTTGTCCCGCCGTCGTATCAGCCCTTAACGACAGTAGCAAATTG
>DASYYL010000069.1:0-15213 GCA_035933915.1 Verrucomicrobiia bacterium | reverse complement strand
ATTAAAAAAGTCAATGTGGAGCCTATGTAATTCTTAGGAATTTAATCAATCCTAAAATGACCAGAGCGATGACCAGCGCGCTGAGGGTGGCTGCCACCAACGGGCGCAGGCCCGTTTGTTTCATCGCCTTAAACTTGGTTTCCAGACCGACGCCGGCCATGCTCATAACGATGCAGTATCCGGACAGGGCCTGGCCAATGGCCGGGAGGCTGTATGACTTGTCGGCCGCAGCCGCCGTGCCCGTGGCTGCGACCTGGTCGGGGAAATGGACTGAAAAATCCGGCAGCCAGCCCTGGGTGCGCAGAAATGCCAACGCCAGAAATCCAAGGACAAATTTGGGGAACATGGACCAGTAATTGATCTTCCCGTGATGGACCGCCTGGTGCGTTTTCGATTTATGGCGGGTATAGATGAAACCGACAATGAAAACGATCGGGGCCAGGAGACAAATGCGGGCGAGCTTCACAATCGTTGCCTGCGCACCGGCTTCCGGGCTGAAGGCGAATCCCGCGGCCACTACTTGAGGCAACTGATGAATCGCCAGACCCGCCCAGATGCCAAAAGCCTTTGATGAAAGCGACAGCCAATGGCCGAGAACAGGCAATAGAACCATTCCAATGAGTCCCAGGAGAGTCACAGTAGCCACCCCGAAAACGACTTCTGCCTCTTCCGCTTCAATGACCGGGGCTGCGGCGACGATGGCTGTGCCGCCGCAAATCGCGGTGCCGATCCCCAGCAGCGTTCCGAGCTTGCCGGACAGTTTCAACCATCGCGTCAAAAACAGCATCAAAATGAGCGCGAGAACCACCTCAAGGCAACTCATGGCGACGCCCACGGCGCCCAGCTTGATGATTTCCCGAAAATCCAAACGCGCGCCCAAAAAGATGATGCCCAGGGGCAACAGTTTTTTGACTGAGAATTTGATGCCCGGGTGAAGCGATTTTGCCACCGGCAAAGAATTCCCGACGAGCATGCCAAGAATGATCCCAACCATAACCGGTTCAAACGTGGCATGCCCATTAATTAAAAACGGCCAAACCTGCAGGCTGGCCGCCCAGTAGGAAACAATGGTCAGTGCCAGGCACAGGATTATGCCGGGAACCGGCGAAACTACCGTTGGTTTGGAAACCGGCAGCGAATCCACTTCGGGCGTGCCTTCCATGCAATGGAGATACTCGGCCCAGGCATATTCAGAACTGGCGGCGGTGGTCGTTTTAGTTTCCATTTTACCGTTTAAAAAATTAAGGGTGAAATTTCAAATTAGACGGATAGTTTAGGCATGCCATTGCCATTACGGCAATCATAAAATGCCGGTTTGCCGGATGGCATGTTTGGGTGGCTCGACGACAGGTGCCACGGTCGTCACCACCCGCGCACAGCCGTCTATTGGTAGCTGTAAACTTTGTTTCTTGGTGTTGCTGGCGTAAGGAGCTAAATTGGTGTCATGCCGCATGCGGATTTTGTTCATCTTCATTTGCACACGGAGTTTTCTTTGCTCGATGGAGCCTGCCGGCTCGACAGGCTCATGGAAAAGGCATCCCAGTTGCAATTTCCCGCGATGGCGATCACCGACCACGGCGCGCTCTATGGGGCCATAGACTTTTACAAAGCGGCCGGCGAGAAGGGTATAAAGCCGATTGTCGGTTGCGAGGTCTATGTGGCACCCGGCTCACGCCTGGAAAAAAAGGCGGCCAGCGGCGGCCGGGATGTTTATCATCATCTTGGCCTGCTGGCACGGGACGAAACCGGCTACAAGAACCTCATCAAACTCGTCACAGACGCCCACTTGAAGGGCTATTATTACAAGCCCCGCATTGACAAAGAAATCCTCGCGGCCCACAAGGACGGCATCATTGCGCTGTCCGGGTGTCTGGCCAGCGAAATTCCCGATCTCATCCTTAAGGATCAACTGGATAAGGCGCGCGAGACGGTGGACTGGTTCAAACAAACGCTGGGCGCGGAGAATTATTATCTGGAGCTTCAGAATCACGGTCTGCCGGAGCAGGCGAAGGTAAATCGATTTTTAATTGAATGGTCAAAGGAATTTGGCCTCAAACTCGTGGCGACAAATGACGTTCATTACATCGAAAAAGGCCATTCGCACGCGCACGATTGCCTGGTTTGCATCGGCACGCAGGATTTATTGAGCAACCCAAAGCGGATGAGCGCAGGCTACGCCGCCGAGCAGTTTTATCTGAGGTCGGCGGACGAGATGAAAGCGCGCTTTGCCGAAACACCGGAAGCTGTCACAAATACGCTGGAAGTTGCCGAAAAATGCAATTTGGAACTGCAGGTCGATGGCAAAAATCTTCACTTTCCCGTGTTCGATCCGCCGGAACATTTTACGCGCGATGGATACCTGCGAAAGCTGCTGGCTGACGGTTTGCAGACACGCTATGGAATCCACGCCCGGGCCGAAGGGACGCAATTCATTGTCGAAAAGGTGGACGACCCAAAATTGCTGCCCACATTTCGGGATTCCGAAGAGACGGCGGTGAAATTGATTCTCGACCGTTTGGACCTCGAGCTCAAAGTCATCGAGAAAACGGGTTTTTTGAGCTACTTTTTAATTGTCGGTGATTTTGTGCGTTATGGCCGGGAACACGGCATTTCGTGCGTTGCCCGTGGGAGCGCCGCCGGTTCGCTGGTCACTTATCTTCTCGAAATTGCCAATGTGGACCCCATTCGGTACGGCCTTCTATTTGAGCGGTTCCTCAACCCTGAACGCGTGAATCCGCCCGACATCGACATCGACTTCGCCGATGACCGCCGCGCCGATGTCATCGAATACGTCCGCGAAAAATACGGGCGCGACGCGGTGGCGCAAATCATTACGTTCGGCACGTTGGGAGCAAAGAGCGTCGTTCGCGATCTGGCCCGCGTCATGGGATTGAGCTACAGCGACGGCGACCGACTGGCGAAAATGATTCCGACTGACTTGAAAATGGACCTGGAAAAGGCGCTCAAGCAATCGCCGGACCTTAAGACTGCCTATGAGACTGAAGATGTGACGCGGGAACTAATTGATACGGCGAAGATTCTTGAGGATTTGACGCGCAATTCCAGTGTTCACGCCGCGGGCGTGGTGATTGGCGACCAGCCGCTGGTGAATTTGCTGCCGCTTAAGCAGGACGAGGATGGTTCACTGGTCACGCAGTACGCGATGGGACCCGTCGGCGACCTGGGACTGCTGAAGATGGATTTTCTGGGGCTCAAAACGCTGACCGTCATTCGCAATGCGTGCGAAATGGCAAAACGCACCCAGGGAATCGAAATTGATATCGACCATTTGCCGCTGAATGACAAGAAAACGTACGATTTGTTAAACCGGGCTGAGACACTGGGCGTGTTCCAGTTGGAATCGGGCGGGATGCGCGATTTGTGCCGGAAATTTCAAATCAGTTCCGTTGAGCACATCACGGCGCTGGTGGCGTTGTATCGGCCGGGCCCGATGGATTTGATTCCGGATTTCATTAAGCGGAGGCATGGCGAGGTGAAAATTGAGTACGAACACCCGTTGCTGGAGCCGATTGCCCGGGAGACCTACGGCATTCTGATCTACCAGGAGCAGGTGATGCAGGCGGCGCAAATTCTCGCGGGGTTTACGCTCGGCGCGGCGGATATTCTGCGGCGCGCGATGGGCAAAAAGAAGGTTGAGGAAATGCAGAAACAGCGCGAGAAATTTGTCAAAGGATGCGCTGAAAAAAACAAAATTCCCGCCGCGAAGGCAAACCAGATCTTCGACTTGCTCGAAAAATTCGCCGGTTACGGCTTTAACAAGTCCCACGCCGCCGCTTACGCCATTGTTGCCTATCAAACAGCCTATCTGAAGGCGAATTTCCCCGTCGAATTTTTCTGCGCCATGATGACCAACGACATGTCTGACACGGAAAAACTGAGCAAATACATAGATGAGGCGCGCGCATTTGGGATTGAGGTATTGCAGCCGGACGTCAATGAGAGCGGTGTTTACTTTGAACCGGGGAATAGTGGGACGGGCGTCCCGCCTGTCCAGTCGACCAAAGGGCACTTTAAGCTCGGTGGCGGTTCGGCGGTGCGAGGCTCGACAGCCGAGAGGCCCGTCGCACCAGGAACAGGCGAGACGCCTGTTCCACTACCACTTCGTCCCATTCGTTTCGGGCTGGCCGCGGTTAAAAACGTGGGCGAGGCGACAGTGCAAAGCGTCCTGAAAGAACGGGACCAAAACGGAAAATTCAAATCGTTATCCGATTTGTGCGAACGCGTGGAAACCCGGGCCCTCAACCGTAAAGTCCTTGAGGCCCTCATCAAGTGTGGTGCATGTGATTGTTTCGGCCAAACGCGAGCGACGATGTTTTCGCAGATTGATCGCGCGCTGGGGCGGGCGGCGGGCATTCAATCGGACAAACAGCGCGGACAAAGCTCGCTCTTCGGCACGTTCGAGGAAAAACCGGCGCGGAATGGCAACCTGGAAAATGACCTGCCGGAGTGGCCGCAGCATGAGTTGCTTGCCTTCGAAAAGGAGCTGCTGGGGTTTTATGTCACCGGCCATCCGCTGACGCCGTATGTCCCGTTGTTAAAGAAGTACGCCCTTGCGAATACCGCCCAGCTTGCCGACCTGCCAAATCGCAGCATGACGCGTATAGGAGGATTGATTGCCGCCGTGCAAAACGGCGTTTCGAAAAAGTCCGGCAAGCCTTATTCCATGGTCACACTCGAGGATTTGGAGGGCACCGTGCAGATATTGTGCATGAACGAAAACTTCGACAAATTCCGGCCATTGTTGCAGCTCAACAAAGCGGTCCTGGTCACTGGAGAAGTCAACATTGGCGACGAGCGTCCAAAGATCTTTCCGCAGGAAATGATCGCTCTCGAAGAAGCGCCCAAAAAGTTTACGAAACAGGTCCATTTGCGGCTGCAGACGGCGCATTTGGAGATGGCCCAATTGGAAACGGTGCGCGATCTGGTTGCGGGCCATCCGGGAAAATGTCCCTTGTTCCTCTGCTTTATGCAGCCGGCGGGTGAAGTGTTTTTTATGCAGGCAAACGATCGCTTTGCGGTGATGCCGTCGCTGGAATTGCAGCATGAGGCGGATGCGCGCTTTGGCGAAGGCACCTATTACGCGAAAGTGGACACGGCGTTGCCCGAACGCCAGTCGCGCTGGCCGCGGAAGGGCGGGACCACCGGGTCCAATGGCGAGGATTGAGCAAACCCCTTTCTTTACGGCGACTGAAACCAGGTGTCCGGATCCTGCATTGACTTACAAAATATTCGCCGCCAGTTCCGCTAGTTCAGAGCGTTCGCCCTTTTGCAATTCAATGTGCGCGGCAATGGCGTATTCGCGAAAACGGCTCACAACATAATTGAACCCGTTGGACGAGGAGTCCACGTACGGATTGTCAATTTGATAGGGGTCGCCGGTAAAAACAATTTTCGTTCCATTCCCGACCCGGGTGATAATGGTCTTGGCTTCGAGCGGCGTGAGGTTTTGCGCCTCGTCAATAATCATGAACTGGTTGGCAATGCTGCGCCCGCGGATGTAGCTGAGCGCCTCGACTACAATGCTCCCGCTGCGCATCAGATCGCCACTTCTGCGATGGTCGTGGCCCATGTTCAGGTCGCTCAACATTTCAAGCGCATCGTGGATTGGCTGCATCCACGGCGCCAGCTTTTCTTCGAGAGAGCCCGGCAAAAAGCCGAGTTCTTTGCCCATCGAGATCGTGGGACGCGCCACGATGAGCCGGCGAAATTCGCGGTCATTGACCACGCGTTTTAAGCCGGCGGCCATGGCCAACAACGTCTTTCCCGTTCCCGCTTTGCCCATCAGGGTGACCAATTTGATCCGGTCATCCAGGACCGCGTCGAGGGCGAAATGCTGCTCGCGGTTGCGCGGCTTGATCCCCCAGACGCCATCCCGGCAATCAACGATGGGCACCAGCTTCGTTCCCATTGGGTCCACTTTGGTGAGCGCGGCTTTTTTGGGATTTGATTCATCCGTGAGCGTGCAGTACTCGTTTGGAAAGAGCTTTCTGCCGTTGTCTATGTGCAATTCACCCTTGGCCCGAAATTCCGTCATTTTTTCGGTGGAGACCGACAGGTCAATCATCCCTGTGTAAAGGTCGGTAATGGAGACGTGGTCGCTTTCGTAGTCTTCAGCCTGCAGGCCCAGCGCGTCGGCTTTGATGCGCAAATTTATGTCCTTGGAAACAAGGATCGTGGGGTTTTTGGGCTGCGCTTTTTGGATGGCGGACGCGAGCATCAGGATCCGATTATCCACGCTGTCGCTTGCCAGGGCGGCGTGGCCGTTTTTTTCCGCGCCGTTTTTATGGAACACGATTTTTAACTGGCCACCGTTGGGAAGTTCCACGCCCTCGCTCAAATGACCGTCCACACGGAACCTGTCGAGCATTCGCGAAACCGACCGCGCATTTTGGCCCAATTCTGTGGATTCCCGCTTAAAGCGGTCCATCTCTTCAATGACTTCAATGGGAATAAGCACGCTATTTTCCGCGAAACTCATCAGCGAATGGGGGTCGTGCAGGAGAACGTTGGTATCAAGGATGTAATTTTTCACAAACCGGAATTTTACCACGCATGCGCCAATTTAACACAGGCGCACACGATATTTGACATGAATTTTACAAAGTTTCACAAAAATAATTTGGCTTAATATATCGAGGCACACCCGGGGCCAGGCCTACTCCTTGCCAAAGTCGGCGGCTTTGACCTTGCTCATTCGGGCATGCCATCCTTTTATTTCTTTGTGCCGCGCCGGCAGCTTGTAATGGCCAGAATAAAGGAAGTTTTCCAGCATCCCAAATAGATCGAAATCCACAAACCGGGGACGTTCATCGAGCAGAAACGGCTGGTGCGACAGGATAATTTCCAAGGGAATGAGGTGGTCTTCCAGTTTCTTGAGCCAAACGTTTTTGTCCCTGCGCCACTGGTCAATGCAGCCGCGTCCGAATTTTCGCTCTTTGTACCGAAGAAAATCAAGTTGCTCGGCTTTTGGAACGTTTTCCTTCCAATAAATATCGTTCAAACGGAAGGTCGCTCCTTCAATTGCGCTTTCAATGAAAGTCCACAGGACCGATTGCACGCCGCGCCAGCGGGCGGGAAATATCCCCAAATCCAATTTTTCGTCCAGGTATTTGGCAATCACCTGCGAATCGTCGTCGACTTCAAAAATAACATTGCTTCCGTCGCGAATGATTGGCACGGCGTAATAGCGTTCGCGTGTCAGCTTCCAGACGAGAGAGCGGTCCTGGTTCGGTATATTTGTGATTTTGAAGGGCGCCCCTGAGAATTCCAAAATCCGCCGCTGCACAATGCAGAACGGGCTCCACGGAAACTGAATCAATTCGATCATGTCAAAGTCGCAAACTGATTAATGCACTGTAGGGTTGCCGGGGCGCGTTGACAAGATTTTTTCCGTGATTGTTGATTTTCATTCCTTGTTTGCGAAATGGATGAACTGCGGCGGTATTGGTATCCCCAATATGTGGTAGCAGTAACAGTCCCGTTCCCGAATTGTAACGACTTTCCCCCCTTTAATGGGGATACCATGGCCGCGCCAACTTTGGTATAAATTGCAGAGGAGAAAGCGGTTACAACAACGGGAACAAAACATTAATTCTATGCATATAATCAAAAATTCCATCGTTTGCGCGGCCGGTTCGCTCGCTCTGGCCGCTGGTTTGCAAACTTCCTTTGCGAGAACCTATGACGACTTTGCCAACGGAAATAATTGGACGCTGGCTGCCAACGGCGGCTCCGCTGTCGTGGAAACGAATGCCCTGGTGCTTACCGCGCCATCCGGGGTTCTTTCGGACCCAACCGCCACGCTGAACCTCGAACAGGTCCTGACCGATTCACGGCAATCCATCCTGGTCGAGGGCCATACTGGCGTGACAGACTCGACCGTGTTCTTCTTTTGGGCGATTGATTCGGTCACCGGCAACAAACTTGAATTAAAGCTCGACGACGTCAATCCGACCACTGTGGTTGCCGGATATTGGGACAGCGGCGGCAACACTTATCATTACGTAGGAAGCGCCGCCTATAGTCCCGGCGCGGATGGGCTTTACCTGGCATATCGGGAAACGAATGGCGTAACCTATTGGGAAATTTCCACCACCGCCAGCAATTGGACGGAAGTCGCTTCAGCCGGCGACCCGGTATCTCCCTCTAGCATGGTATTTCAATTGCAACACAAGGCATACGCGACGACGGCGTCTGCAACCTATACGGCGGTAAGCTGTCTCAACTACAAGTTGCACGGAGCTGGATACCACAGCCTGGAAGACAAAACCTACTCCGGCAGCGACGGATGGGAGCTTTATACCGAGGGATTCAATAATGGCAACCTGGTCTGCTCGTCCAGCGACGGCGACCCTTGTGGCATGACGGTCAACGGCGTCGACAGCTCGCAACATTTCACGGACACTTCCATACCCAAGCCCTATACCAACCAGTTCGGCTATAATTTTGAAATCGTCAACACGGACGAACCAACCACCCACGATTACTACAATGCCTATCGCTATCAAAATCTGGCATACGTGAATGCGGATCAATGGACCTACCATCTTTATTTTAAATACACTTACCCGCAATACATCGTTCAGGGACTGGAATTTCCGCTCAACAAATATACCGGCGCAAATCGCCTGCAGGCCGCAGTCGCCTGGTATCCGCTTCGCAATGGAACAGACAACGGCGAATGGTCCGTTTGGGTGGGAACGAACTGGCTTCAGACGGGATTCGATCAACAACTGCAGACAAACTGGTGGTATGAAGTCACCTTTACGGCGGGTCTCCATGACAACCAGGTGTTTTACAGCGGCTTTAAGGCCGGGAGCGTAGGCAGTTTGACCAGTTTTACCTGGAACCATACCTATAATGCCCCCGGAAATAGTACTCCGGCTGCGATTGTGCCGGCGATGCAAATGGACGACAATACGCAGGACACGACGACTGCGGGCACGCAGAAAAATTGCTACATGGCGGAATGGCACATTGACTGGATGTACGAAAGATTGCCGTAATTTCGTTTAGAGCAAAGCCCTGTCCCGACCGGTTTGAAACGCCGGCCGGGCAGGGCGGCAGGCTTCCGGGAATATTGGGACTCACAAACGTTTTGACAAACGGCGCGCCATCCTTAGACTATCAAAACCGGTTGGGGTCGTAGCTCAGTTGGTAGAGCACCACAATGGCATTGTGGGGGTCAGGGGTTCGAATCCCCTCGGCTCCACCATCCGGTTTCCCTCTGAAAACATCGCAGTTGGAGGGACTCACCAATCTGCGACAAATTGACTGGAAGTAATTCGGCGGAAATGTTTGTTGGTGGCCATATACTATGACCATGTCATTTCGGAAATTCCGCTCACGACTCGCCGCCGCTCTTCTGCTTGTCGCCGCAATTCCGTTTTTGGTTCCAGTTACCGCCTCCGCGCGTGAGAGTTATCTCGACAACGGGGTCATCAAAATCGGCGTGGACTCGAGTATAGGGGGTTCCATTACCTGGCTGTCGCTCGCCGGTTCTTCCAATAATATTGTGAATAGCTTCGATCTGGGGCGGGAAATACAGCAGTCGTATTATGCCGGGCCGAAGCCTTACGATCCGTCAAATAACGTAAACCCTGGCTGGAGGAACTGGCCGTGGAACCCCATCCAAACTGGCGATTCGTACGGACATTCATCGGTCGTTCTGGCACAAGCCGACGATGGCCGGATTCTCTATGTCAAATGCCGGCCAATGCAGTGGGCTCTGAATAATGTCCCTGGCCAGTGCACGCTCGAATCATGGATCACACTTAGCAACAACGTGGCAGTTGTCAGCAATCGCCTGGTTAACATGCGCACGGACACGACGCAGCATTTTCATGGCGCGGACCAGGAATTGCCGGCGGTTTACACGGTCGGCACGCTTTGGCGACTGGTCAGCTACGCCGGCTACGCGCCGTTCACCGGTGGCGCGCTGACTCAATTCCCGGTTACCCAGTTACCCTGGCGGTATTGGAACGCAACTGAAAACTGGGCCGCGCTCGTGGACAGCAACAATTGGGGTTTGGGCGTCTATAACCCGGGATCGGCATGGTTTGCCGGCGGATTCGTCGGCACGCCGGGAGTGGGCGGTCCGCATGACAGTTCGACCGGTTATATCGCACCCATCAAGTACGAGATTTTGGATACAAACATCGTTCACACGTATACCTATTGCCTCATCGTCGGCACGGTTAGGCAAATCCGTGATTGGGTCTACTCGCAACCTCGTCGGCCGGGCTTCAATTTCGTCTTCAATTCCGATCGTTGCGGCTGGACATACAATTTCACCATCGACGCCGGTTGGCCGATCACCAATTTTCTCACCGTGAGTCTCGACAGTTCCGACCCGCAAATGTGCGCGTCGCGCACCGCGTTTTATGCCACCAATGTGCCGACGGTTTATATTCGTGCCGCGTATCAAATCGCCCAACCGGCAGGACGGGCCTTTGGACAGGTGTTTTGGGAAACCGATGGCACCGGCGGTTGGTCCGAGGCGCGAAGCGTCACTTTTCCAGTCGTAGCCGATGGGCAGTTCCACACGTATGCTGTCAACCTGGCGGCTTCGAAATATTATAAAGGACTCATCACACAGTTTCGCTTTGATCCTGCCTATAATGGCCAGGCCGGTGACTTTGTCAAAGTGGCGGCGATTTCTTCCTCTCCGATTGGTGGCAGCGCTACTGGCCAATAATTGGGCAGGGCGGGAGATCGGCCCTGCCAATACAAAGGGTGAGAATGTTCATACGGCAACTTTGTCAAGGGTGGATGTTTACTGAATTTGTGGGGGGAGATTCAAGTGCCTGCAATTCGTTTGATGCTTCGATGTTTCCCTGGGCCGCGGCTTTTGACAACCAAAAGATTCCCATCACCTCATTTGTTTCGCATCCGAACCCATGCAAGTAATGAAGAGCCAGGCTGTATTGCGCCGAACTGTCGCCTTTTGTGGCGTCGTGCTCCAATTCTTCAATCTTCCTTAGATCAGCTTCGCGCTGTCGTTCTCTGGCGTCCTGTTTTTGCTTTTGTATGGCCGCAACCAGGACCGGGTTGGGGCCACAGGGAGTGCCATAGTCCAGTTTGCGAATTGTCTGCGAGCCGCCACTTGCAGTCTTAAAGGTATAGTCACCGACGTACCACGCCATAAGATGTTTGTCTGAGGGTATGATTGCGCCTGGCATCGCCAGGTAGGGAAAATTCGTGATGAGATAATCATTATATTCTCCCGGATGCGCATAATTGCCCCAACCGTTCGGTGGATAATAGAGTGTGCCCAAAAGACCCCAGTCGCCCTCGATACAAACACCATCGCGCGTGACATCTACGATTTTACCGCAAAATTCGACGCCGTTCAATTTTACATAATTGGTTTGACCGCCGATGGCTCGCCACGGGTCATAAGGAACGAACGACGCGCGCCAATCCGGTCGCTGGGCGATTGCCGGTTCGCATGACAGGAGGCACGCAAGCAAGGCGAGACAGATTAAGGCTTTCACGGTCAAATGATTGAAGCACCGGCAGAGAATTTGGGCAAGGGGAGTTTTGCGGTCAATGAGCGGCATACCAGCAAATGGATTTGGCCGGCTACGCCAACATATTGGCGGTAAGCAAAGCTATTGGACCGGCCGAAGACGAGTGAAATAACGGCGGCATAAATGAAAAATACTTTGCGCGAATTACGGGCGGCGAAAGAATGGTCACCATCCGATCTTGCGGAGAAACTGGGGGTTTCGCGCCAGACGGTGAATGCGATTGAGGCGCAAAAATATGATCCGAGTCTCCCGCTGGCATTTAAAGTGGCGCGTGTTTTCAAAATGACGATCGAAGATATCTTTGAGGTCAATGGGCTTGATTGACCCAGATGAGTCCGTGATATCCGGCAACACGATCTGGCGCTGTTGACTTGCCGCCACTGAGGCCATAATTTTAGACTACACAGTATGGGCAAAATCACCTTACAGGTCGAACCGGACGAATCAAGCGGCTGGTATGTGGCCTTCTGGGACGCGCCCGGCGGCGAAGGAGGCATTACAACGCAAACCCGCGACTTGCAGGAATTGCAGGCAAATGTTCAGGAAGCCGTACGTTGTCATTTTGACAAGGGAAACATGCCGCGGGAAATCCAGCTTCACTTTGTTGCTGACCCGATTTTGACGACCGCGTGAAATTGCCGCGAGACATTTCCGGCCCTGAAGCCGTGAAAGCGTTGCGGGCTTTAAAAACTGGCCCTGGTAGTGGTCATTGGCAGGATGACCAGTGCTTTCAAATTGAAAATCGAAGACATCTTTGAGGCAAATGGGAACTGACCATGATCCGACGCGATTATCTTTTGCGACAGCTCGAACAGTTCGTCGTCGTACTGCAAAAACTGGCCGGACTCGGAAAGGCCGGAAAATGGGACGAAGCTTTGGGCATCGCCGATGCGCAATTTAAGGAATTGGCGGGCGCGAAGCCGGCCGAATTGCTTGCGATGTCGGATACAGACTTAATCGCGCATTTGTCCGAAGGCAACACCAGCTACGAGATTCAAGAGAGAATCTCCATGGTCGCAAGGTTATTTAAGGAAAACGGCGACATTCTCCGGGCCCAGGGTAAAGTCGCGGAAAGCCATGGGTGCTGTCTAAAAGGATTGCATCTGCTCCTCGATGCGATTGCAGATGACCCGACGGCGCCGCGCCCTGAGTTTTTGCCGACCGTTGAAGCGTTCGTTATAGGTCTCCATGACTCAAGCTTGAATCTCGAAACGAATGCGATGTTGATGAGGCATTACGAACAATTTCGGGAATATGCGAGGGCTGAGGATAGCTTGTTCAATATGCTGGATGCTGAGCCGGGCAACGTTGAACTTCTGGACGTTGGCATCGGGTTTTATGAGCGGCTGCTCCGGATGGACGACGAAGCGCTGGAATTGGGAAATTTACCGCGTGGGGAGGTGAGTGTGGGGTTAAGCGAATTGAAGGAGCGAAAAAAGGGCCTAACGAAGGTGTAATAAATTTTATTGAGTCGGGGCGGAGGGACGGTGTAAGAAAAAGCCGTGAAACTGAGTCTATTCCTGGCCTTTGGATTAGCACTTTCCTGCATTGCCCAAACCAGGCCTTTTGCCAATTGCGTGAGGAGCAGAAGTTCAAAGATTACACCGTACGAATTTGCCGGAACGGGATGCCGGGAGCTGATGGCTATGGTTGTTTCGAAATTCTGAGGGCTGGAAAGCAGGTATTCTTTCGGAAGGGCTTTGCATTCGAGGTCGGGAATACAGACGATGAGAACTATGGGAAAACCCGCAAAAATCAACTGCCCGAAGCTCTGCATCCGACGGCCGTTTTCTCTCTTGTTTCCGCAAGGGCCTACGCCAACCCGAATCGCCCGGGCATTCATTCAAGTGGTAATGGAAAAAAGAGGGCGGCAATAGATAACGTTAATGTAACGCCCTAACTAATTGGTATTCAACAGTGTAACGGGCCGACGCAAATTTGTAACGGGGCCTGTAACACTCTAACACATTGCAATTCAACAATGTAACGTCTGTAACGCCCTAAAACTTCATCTCATAATGCACTTATCATCCTCACTTGCTGCCCCATCGCAACGCGAGGTCCTCATCCTCAGTGATTGAAATTTAGCCATGGTTCGATGCGGGAATACTGGTAAGCTGCCATTGTGCTGTTGACTTTAACAACGATGTATCGGCCGGCGACCGATCTTGGCTATTTGCTGCGCAAGAATCCGGCACTTCCGTCATGCGGGAGTTCCGCGAGTCATCTGCGAGGAAAAGCACATGGGTTCGAGGGCGGTGAATATCGTTTGCCGGGATGAAGACGCCGCGCGAAAACATTTTGGCGTGACGGGCGAAGGCATTGGAATCTGTTACACCCGAACCGGCCGCAGGTTCTTCGATAATGCTGCGCTCGAAAAAGAATTGCTGGAGGGCGTGCGTTCAAACGTAACGGCTGCGCATTATTGGGAAGAATTCAAAACCGATTGGCTTTGTCTTGATTGCGAATCGATGCCCTGGTCGGCCAAGGCACAGGAGTTGTTGAAGCAGCAATATGCGGCTGTGAGCGCATCGGCACGTGCGGCGCTCTCGGCCGAGGTTGCCGCGCTCGAACAGGCCGTCGCGGCTGGACTCGAAACGGGGCAGTTGCTCGTGCAAACGGTGGCGCGCCAAAAAATGGTTTCGGATTACGTGGAGGCATATCGCCGGTATTGTTGGCCGGTCAATTCGGTCAATGACTTGAAACTCGCGCCGTTTCATTTGCTCGCGACCGAAGCGAAGGTGCACGTTGACAAACCGCACGACTGGCACATGGAGACTTTGGCAAAACTGGCCGGCGACATCATTATTGCCAGGCCGTTTCACGTGATTGACGTGACCGACGCAGAAAGTGAAGCGAAGGGGATTCGCTGGTGGGAAGAACTGACGGCGCGTGGCGGCGAGGGGATGGTTGTCAAGCCGCTGGAGTTCATTGCGCGCAACCGGCGCGGGCTGATTCCGCCGGCGATAAAATGCCGTGGCCGCGAATATCTTCGTATTATTTATGGCCCGGAATATACCGCGCCGGAAAACTTGGAACGGCTGCGGGCTCGGGGACTTTCGACAAAACGGTCGCTGGCGCTGCGTGAATTCGCGCTGGGCGTGGAGTCGTTGGAGCGATTCGTCCGGCAAGAGCCGTTGCGCCGGATCCACGAGGCGGTTTTTGGGGTGCTCGCGCTGGAAAGCGAGCCGGTGGATCCGAGATTGTAAGACAGGCTCAAAGGCCCAGCTTGCCGGTCAAGTCCAGGACAATCATGACAATCCATGCCCCTGCGGCGACTGCCCACGACACGGTGGTGGGGACGAATTTCACCCAAAGCCTAATCCATAAGGCGACGAGTGTGGCGCCACCGGCCCAATAAAGGCACAGGCCGGCGATTCCGGCCTCATGGAGATATGAACGCTCAGCCTTCGAAAAGAGAAAAATGAAAAGCACCCAGATGGGAACCGAGGCAAAAATTGCGCCAAAAAAACGCAATTCCCGTTGATTTGCTTTTCGGTATGGTTCGTCCGAGGCTATCCGGTGGATCAAATTTATTAGCCAAAATGCCATAAAGAACATCCGACAAAGCAATATTTGGGCCGGAATTTACCCGGCTGATTCGGATTTATATGCTTCACAATCAATATCTTACAATGGATTTGACTAGTCAATTCACTGG
>DASYYL010000062.1:0-16474 GCA_035933915.1 Verrucomicrobiia bacterium | reverse complement strand
AAACCTGAAGAAGTTTTATTTACGCGCGTGCAATTGGCATTTTAAAGGTTAACAATTTATCTATGAGGATTTTCCTGCAAATTCTGGCGGCCCTCCTATTCGTCGCGGCGGCGTCCGCCAGCGACATTCAATTGCTCAATGTCTCGTATGACGCGACGCGCGAGTTTTATCAACAATATAACAGCGCCTTTGCGAAATATTGGAAGGACAAAGCGGGGGACAACGTCATCGTAAAAATGTCGCACGGCGGGTCCGGAAAACAGGCCCAACTGGTTGTGGCCGGGCTGGATGCCGACGTGGTGACGCTCGCGCTCGCGTATGATATTGACGCCATCGCGCAGCAAACCCAACTGCTACCGGCTAACTGGCAAAAACAGTTTCCCGATGACAGCGCGCCCTACACGTCAACCATCGTCTTCCTGGTTAGAAAGGGAAACCCGAAAAATATCCATGATTGGGACGATCTGGTGAAGCCGGGCATTTCCGTCGTGACGCCCAATCCCAAGACCTCGGGCGGGGCGCGCTGGGCCTATCTGGCGGCGTACGCATATGCCCTCGAAAAAAACGGCCACGACGACGCGCAGGCGCGGGACTTTATGAAACGGCTTTATAAAAACGTGCCCGTCCTCGATTCGGGCGCCCGCGGCGCGACCATCACGTTCGCCCAGCATCAAATCGGGGACGTTTTGCTTTCATGGGAGAACGAGGCGTATTTGGCCGTGAATAATTATGGCCCCGGCCAATTCCAAATCATCACGCCTTCATTAAGCATCCTGGCCGAGCCCACGGTTGCTGTCTTGGACAAAGTCGCCACAAAGGAGGGCAAGTTCATCGTCGCGCACGCGTATCTGTCGTATTTATATTCCGACGAAGGCCAGGAACTTGCCGCAAAGAATTATTATCGTCCACGCAACGCCAAAATAGCCGCAAAATATTCCGACCGATTTCCCGCCCTGAAATTGGTTACGGTCGAAGGAGAATTTGGCGGCTGGGAAAAGGCCCAGGACACCCATTTTGCCGATGGCGGAACATTTGACCAAATTTATCAACCGTGAATTGCAACATCCAAATTCCAAGCACCGAGATCCAGAGAAACTCAAAACCTCAAACTTTCAACATTGAAAATTCGGCAAGCGAACATTCTTTGGCGCCCAAGGCTTACTTTTTCGGTGTCGCAACGACGGTGGTCGGAGGTTGTACCGCGCATGTTTCGCCCGCTGTCGAGGCGGGGACGGCACAGCGCACTGTCCCTACTGGTTTAATTTTGATGAAGGATTCGACATTTAGTGTAACTTTAGGCGCTGTCAGAAAATAAGACATGTCACTGTCACGCCACCGAAAAGTGTTGCCGGGCTTTCGATTGACGCTCGGCTTCACTCTGCTTTATTTGGGCCTGGTCGTGCTGATTCCGATGGCTGCGGCCTTCGCGAAACTTGGCGGGTTGACCTGGGCGCAATTCTGGCACGCCATCGCCTCGCCGGTCACCCTGGCCGCCTATCGCCTGAGCTTCGGCGCGTCATTTTTTGCCGCGCTGGTCAATTCCGTCTTCGGCCTTTTGGTTGCGTGGGTCCTGGTGCGCTACCAGTTTTGGGGAAAAAAGCTGATGGACGCCCTGGTGGACTTGCCTTTCGCGCTCCCCACCGCTGTCGCCGGTATCACCCTGGCCGCGCTCTACACCCAAAATGGCTGGATCGGCCGCTGGTTCTCGCCCTTCGGCATCAAAATTTCCTATACATCGCTCGGCGTGTTTGTGGCCCTGACGTTCATTGGCCTGCCCTTCGTGGTCCGGACCGTCCAACCCGTGCTCGAGGATTTTGATCTGGAAATTGAAGAAGCCGCCGCCAGCCTCGGCGCTAACCGGTTCAAAACATTCTTCCGCGTCATTCTGCCGATGATTTTTCCCGCGCTGCTCACGGGGTTTGCGCTTGCGTTTGCGCGCGCCCTGGGCGAATACGGTTCGGTGGTTTTTATTTCCAGCAATATCCCGTTGCGCACCCAAATCGTCCCGGTCCTGATTATGAGCAAACTGGAGCAATTCGATTACGCGGGCGCCACGGCCCTGGCGGTCGTGATGCTCGCCATCTCATTTGCCCTGCTGCTGGCCATCAACGGGCTGCAAACGTGGACCGTGCGCCATCGTGAACACCATTAATTTCTAAAATGACATCCGCCCCGGAAATCGCAATCGCAACCCGCGTCACGCACCGGCGTCCTACGACCGAGCTGGCCGTTGTGCGCTGGTTCCTCATCGCCATCGCGCTTTTATTCATGGCGCTGTTCCTGGTCATTCCGCTGGTGGCGGTCTTTGCCCAGGCGTTTTCAAAGGGCATCGGATATTACGCGCATACCCTCGCCAATCCCAACGCATTAAGCGCCATTAAACTCACGTGCATCGCCGCGGGAATTTCCGTACCGCTCAACTGCGTTTTCGGCATCGCGGCGGCCTGGGCGATCGCGAAGTTCGATTTCTTCGGCAAAAATGTTTTGACGACTCTCATTGACATCCCCTTTTGCGTCTCGCCGGTGATTGCCGGTTTTCTGTACGTCCTGGTGTTTGGCAGGCGGGGCTGGCTTGGACCATGGTGCATGGACCATGGGATTCGGGTCCTTTTTGGCCTGCCGGGAATCGTTTTGGCGACCATGTTTGTGACGTTTCCATTCGTCGCCCGTGAATTGATCCCGCTCATGCAATCGCAGGGACGCTCCGCCGAGGAAGCGGCCCGCACATTGGGCGCCCGCGGCTGGCAGGTGTTCTGGCGCGTGACACTGCCAAACATCAAATGGGGGCTGCTCTACGGCGTGATTTTGTGCAACGCCCGCGCCATCGGCGAATTCGGCGCCGTCTCGGTCGTGAGCGGCCATATCGAAGGCGCAAACACGATGACCCTGCATGTTCAGGCGCTCTACGAGAATTACGATCAAACCGGCGCTTTCGCCGTCGCATCCGTTATGACACTTCTGGCACTGATGACCATTGGACTTAAGGAATGGGTGGAACGCAAAGGAACCGCCGCCTCCAGCAAACGAATCCCGGCATGAGCGTCGAAGTCCGCAATCTCACTAAAAAATTTGAAGGCGGCACCGCGGCGCTCCGCGACGTAAGCCTCAAAGTCGAATCCGGCGAGCTCGTGGCCCTGCTGGGTCCGTCCGGTTCCGGCAAAACCACCTTGCTTCGCATCATCGGCGGCCTGGAATTTCCGGACAATCCCAATGCGCAGGTTTTGTATTATGGCAAGGATGTCACCTCCCTGCCCGCCCACAAACGTGAAGCCGGCTTCGCCTTTCAGCATTACGCTTTGTTCCGGCATCTGACCGTTTTTGAGAATATCGCCTTCGGCCTGCGCGTCAAACCGTTCTGGCGGCGGCCCAGGGAATCCCAAATCCGCGAACGCGTCGGCAAACTGTTGAAACTGATTCAGCTCGAGGCGTTCGCCAAACGATACCCCTCGCAACTTTCCGGCGGACAGCGGCAGCGCGTGGCCCTGGCGCGCGCGCTGGCGGTCGAACCCAAGGTGCTGCTGCTCGATGAACCTTTCGGCGCGCTCGACGCCAAAGTGCGCAAGGAATTGCGTCATTGGCTGCGCACGTTGCATGAGGAAATCCACGTCACCACGCTGTTCGTGACCCACGACCAGGAGGAAGCCCTGGAAGTGGCCGGGCGCGTAGCCATCCTGCGCGAAGGCAAAATCGAACAAATCGGGACGCCCGAGGAGATTTACGATCACCCCGCCACTCCCTTCGTTTACGATTTTCTGGGCAACGTCAATTTATTCAAAGGCCGCGTTCACGACGGCGGCGTCGAAATCGGCGACACGAAGTTTTATGCACCCGGGATTTCGGGCGAAAACGGGCTCATGGCTACTGCGTTTGTGCGTCCCTACGACGTGAGCGTGACTCGCGAACCGGCCAGCCCGGCGGCGTTTGCAGCGAGCATCGTGCGCTTTCATCTCGTCGGTCCGCTCGCCGAACTGGAACTCCAGCGCGCCGACAGCGGCCAGCTCTTTACCGCGCAACTCAGCAAAGAACGCTTCCACGAACTAAATCCCCATCCCGGCGAACGCGTCTACGTGGAACTGCACAACGTGAAAGTTTTCCCGGAGGATTATTCGATCTGACTCTCACCACGTTGAAGCGTTGAAGCGGCCATCAGTTACACATTTTATGGGTATAGGGTGGGAAACGGGAAACGAAGCCGAAATTGGGGTCGGTTGGCCCGCTTTTATTGGGGAATATGAATATTTTGGGCCAGGAAGCGAAGAGCGTCAGTAATAAACGATAATTTAATACATTTGGCAGGATATATACGCAGGTTCCGTCTTTGGCTGCACGCCAAAGCATGACCCCCCCAATTCCTCAGAAGCTTACGGGGCAGGCCGCCTGGATACTGGACCAGGCTGGGTCAAGGGAATTGAATTTGTGCCGGGGAGTCACGAGGCAAATGGGGCTATTTTCGGCAACGAAGAAATGAATGAAACAAATTATCAGCAGTGGCAGGGCGTTGTTTCCACAAACCTGGATAATGCCCAAGCGTTGCCAGCCAACGTTTATTTGCGTCCAATCGAAACAAATTGGTTCGTTTTTTACCAACGAACTGACTGAATTAAGACGCTCAGACTTGCCAAAAATAGTCCCTTAAAGGGATGCTCTGAGAGCGCATTGGCGCTCTTTTATGACCGGGACGCCTTACTTGGACCGTGTCCAGCCAGACAATTTTAAATTACGATTTTTTCAAACGGTGTTCGACTGGCGTGGATTCTGCTGAATGCAACTACGTGACGGTCGAGCAACAACATGACGAACTTTTGGACCGAATCCGCGATTTCCACACGGAGGTGGACGCGCTTGTCGGCCCGATCTCACCCGAACAGGGCGCGGAATTGCGAAGGCGTTATCATGAGTTGGCCGCCGAGAATGAACGCTTACAGAGCCTGCGAGTGGCGTTGAATTGATTGAATATCACCATCCTTCGCCCGGAACCTCCTGCCGTCGGTTCCGGGCGAAGGATGGTGGAGCCGAGGGGAGTCGAACCCCTGACCTTCTCATTGCGAACGAGACGCTCTACCAACTGAGCTACGACCCCGACCGTTTTGTCAGTTTATGAGCCGCGCGTTCTTTGTCAAAGCTTTTTAGATTTCGAAAAGCTCCAAAAAGCGTCAGATTGTATTTTCTCCGCAAGGGAAACAAAGATTCCCCGTATAGGATTGTGATGAACTTCGTGAAAGACAGCGTTAAGATTTCCCTGGCTACGACGATTTTTTTGCCGGCATTTCTCGCGCTGCTTCCGGCTATTGCTCAAAACCCTCCACAACCCGAAGCTCAACCCGTCGACAACTCGGTCGCACAGACAGCGCTGCCGTCGGACGTCAGTCCCAATAGCCCGCTCGGCCAGATCATTCAAATGTTGCAATCCGGCACCCCGGAAAATTCAATTCTTACGAACATCACGAATGCGGAAGTTCCATTTAACGTCAACGCTATCGACCTCATTTACCTGAACGATATAGGAGCGCCCTCGAATCTTGAAACTGCGTTAATACATCGCGACCAGCAATTGGGTGTCAGGGCTGGCGCTCAGTCGCCGCAACTGGCGCCAGCCGGCCAGGTACAGGAGCCGCAGGATATCACAGTGGATTATTTTTTCGGCGCGCTCGCGCCGTACGGTGCCTGGACCAACCTGCCTGGCTACGGATTTTGCTGGCAGCCCTTTGCCGCCAATTATAATTCGGATTGGACACCTTATTGCACACTGGGTCAATGGTTCTATACGGACTGCGGATGGTATTGGTTGTCCGGCTATTCATGGGGCTGGAGCGTGTTTCATTACGGGCGCTGGTTCCACGACGCGACCCACGGCTGGTGCTGGTGGCCCGCCACCACGTGGGCGCCCTCGTGGGTTTTTTGGCGATATTCGGGAAACTTCTGCGGCTGGGCGCCGTTGCCGCCGCATTGTTATTATAGCGAGGAAACCGGACTTATGTACAACGGCGCATCCATTGCCTCCAGCTATGATTTCGGCATTGACGCAAATCTGTTTAATTTTGTGCCGATGGCCACGTTTTTTGATGGAAATATAGAACGCTTTCGCTTGTCCGCCTCGCAGTCCTCGCAACTCTTCTCGCGGACCGAAGTCCGTACCGGCATCAATTCCAACGACCGCATTATCGTCAACGACGGGATTCCCTTGAACAAGGTTGCTGCATCCACGGGCGGAGCCATGCGGTCTCTCACGCTTCAGCCAGTGGAATCAGTCGCGCTTCCCGGCGCCCGCGGCGAGCGGATACTGCCGGATGGCGAAACGCTGGCGATCAATCGTCCTTACGTCGACGCCGGTGTGCCATCTTCTTTGAGACAAGGCATCAAACCGGCTCCCGATCAAGAGCAACCCGTCGCGCATCGCAATCCAACGATTATTGTAAACCAAATCTCCTACAGCTATCCGCCCCCTGACAATCAAAACTATAATAGTGTCACTTACGTAGATTCCGCCGCCCAATACGGCCCGCCGGTACCTACTGTCACGACTGCCGGGCCCCAGGACTACGCCGGTCCGCAGTACTACAGCGCCCCTGCGCCGTGCCCCGTCGGATATGACGGGAGCTACTGGTCTGTTTCCGCCGAAGCCCCAGTGACGGTTGACGCTTCATCGGCCTATATGTCGCCGCAGTTACAATCACGCGAACACTGGCGGCACAAAGTCCGGGAGCCGGAGAACCATCGGGAATTTTATCCGCCCGCTGAGGGGACTCGGCCCGAAGAACATCGGGAAGATGATGAAGAACATCAGGAAAGCCATCCGGCGGCGACGGACCTGAAGAATGTCGATGCGCAATTTTTTTCGCAGGGTCCGCGCGGCACGCCTTCGCATACTCACCCGTCCACGCCCGCGCCCACAGCAGGCGAGCCGGCGCGCGCCGCATCGGGTTCTCCGGGACATGAGCAGAGCCATGGACACTAAACTAAACTTGTCCGCCGGTGCTTTTGACGGCACACTTGGCGCTTTCAATGCAGCAGGTAAATCTCGGCATCATCGGCGGCGGCACGGTCGGCGGCGGCGTTTTCCACGCGCTGGCCCGCAATGGCGGCCTGATGGCCTCGCGCATTGGCGTGGGTGTGGCCGTCCGCAAAGTCGCTGTAAAATCACCGGAAAAGCGCCGCAATTATACGATTCCCCGCGCTCTGCTCACAAATGATTGGCGGAATATTGTCGAAAGCCCGGAAATCCAGATTGTTGCCGAACTAATGGGAGGCACCACACTGGCGCGCGAAGCGATTTTGAGGGCGCTCGAGTTGGGCAAACCGGTCGTGACCGCCAATAAGGCGCTGCTTTCCGCCCACGGCGAGGAATTGTTCGCCGCCGCGAAACAATTCGGCGCGAATCTATATTACGAGGCGAGCGTTTGCGGCGGGATCCCGATCATCAAATCACTGCGCGAAGGGTTTGTCGGAAATCGCATCGCCGCGCTCTATGGCATCGTGAACGGCACGTGCAATTACATTCTGACGCGCATGAAGCTGGAAGGAGCGGATTTTGCGGACGTGCTCGAAGACGCCCAGCGGCTCGGTTATGCGGAAACGCCGCCGGACCTGGATATTGACGGGCACGACGCCGCGCACAAAATAGGCATTTTGGCGTCGCTCGCCCACGGGTTTTGGGTGAATCCAAAGCACATCTTTGTCGAGGGAATCCGGCACATCAGCGCGCTGGATATCCGGTTTGCCGGCAAGCTTGGTTACACAATTAAACTACTGGGCATTGTTAAGAAGGTCGAAGCGAGCGAGCCGGCCGGCCGGCGCGAGTGCGGCGTGCAGGTTTCGGTTTATCCCACGCTCATTCCCAATGGACACGTTTTGGCCAGCGTCAACTACGCGTTTAACGCGGTGTTTGTGCACGGCGACATTGTCGGAGACTCGTTATTTTACGGCCGCGGCGCGGGCAGGGACGCCACGGCCAGCGCGGTGCTGAGCGACCTGGCGGATGCGGCGCTGGATTTGAAATTTGGCAACAAGCATCGTCTTCCGCCATTCGTTCCACATGAATGCGCGGGCGCGGCCCTGCCGATAGAGGATTGTTTTTCGGAATATTTTGTGCGGCTTCACGTCGTGGATCGTCCGGGTGTGTTGGCGAAGATTGCAACGATTTTTGGCGAATCGAATATCGGCATCTCGTCGGTAATCCAGCCCGAAGGCCACGAAGGCCGAAGCGTGCCGTTGATTTTCATGCTGCACCGCGCGCCCAACGGCGCTGCCATCCGCGCCCTGAAAAAAATCGGCAAGCTGCCCGCGGTCAATGGCCGCCCGGTGATGATTCGGGTGGAGAATTTTGAAAAATAGTTTCGCGCGAGGACCGCGAAGGAGGCGAAGGATAAAAAAAGAAATTGAATCCACGGCAAAAAAAATTGAACGAAGAAGAAATCGGAAAGATCTTTCTTGATTCCGCTTTCAAAGTCCATACTGCTCTCGGCCCGGGTCTCCTGGAATCTGTGTATGAGGCGGCAATAGCGTTTGAGCTTATAAATCGGGGGCTGATTGTGGAAAGGCAGAAGCCAATTCCAGTGAAATATGAAGGCCAGGTCCTTGATATTGCCTTTCGCGCGGATTTGATTGTGAATGGACTTGTTTTGGTTGAGCTGAAGTCTGTGGAGACTATAACGCCACTTTTTAAAAAAATTTCGACCAATTATGTTCGGTTAGCGTCGTTGAAGCTCGGTTTTTTATTAAATTTTAATGAAGTTCATTTAAAAAATGGAATTACCCGCCTAACCAATGGCCTCGAAGGGAAGGACTTTTTTGCCGCGCAAGACGTGTCGAATCTTGATTTCAGGAACCCTTCGCTTCCTTCGTATACTTCGCCTCCTTCGCGCGAAACCTGATCTTTATGCCTCTACTTTTTCACAGCACGAATGGCCAGGCGCCCGCCGTCGATTTGCGCGGAGCATTTCAGGCAGGCCTGGCGCCGGATCGCGGACTCTATTTGCCGGAGAAATTTCCCGCATTGACGCCGGACGAGATCGCGGAATTTGCCAAACTCCCTTATCACGAAATCGCCTTCCGAGTTTTATCAAAATTTACCGCCGGAGTGATTTCGTCGGATGACTTGGCGGCCATGTGCCGTGAGGCGTACCATTTTTCAATTCCGCTGGAAAAGGTCCATGACCGCGTGTTTGTCATGCGGCTGGACCAGGGACCCACGGCCTCGTTCAAGGATTTTGCCGCGCAAATGATGGCGCGGATTTTCGGCTATTTTTTGCGGCATGAGGGCCAGCCGGTCACGATTCTTACGGCAACCAGCGGCGACACCGGTTCGGCGGTTGCCCATGCGTTTCACAATGTGCCTGGAGTACGGGTCATTGTACTGTTTCCGTTCGATGAAGTGAGCGTTAGCCAGCGTAAATTGATGACGACGCTGGCAGATAACATCCGCACGGTGGCCATTGATGGCAAATTCGACGATTGCCAGGCCATGGTCAAACGCGCGTTTTCCGACCCGGCGCTCAAACACATTCCGTTGTCCTCCGCCAATTCGATCAACATTGGACGGCTGCTGCCCCAAAGCGTTTATTACTTTTACGCCGCTTCCCGCGTGGGCAGCGTCGGCGAACCGATAGTGTTCTCAGTTCCCAGCGGAAATTTCGGCGATATGATGGGCGCGGTTGTGGCGCGTCAAATGGGGCTGACTGTGAAAAAAATCATCGTTCCGGTGAATGAAAACGATGCGTTTCCGCGTTTCATGGCGACCGGACATTACGAGAAAATTTCACCCTCGCGGAATTCGCTGTCCAACGCGATGAACGTGGGGCATCCGAGCAATCTGGCGCGGTTGGTGGCCGTCTACGGCGGGCGCATGGATGAAACCGGCAAAATCCACCGGCAACCTGACCTGGACGCGATGCGGCGCGATTTGTTTTCGAGTTCCATCTCAGATGAACGGACGCGCGCAACCATCAAGGATGTTTGGGACAAATATCGATTGCTGTTGGAACCTCATGGTGCCGTCGCCTGGCGCGGTTTCGAGGATTGGTTGGAATCTCAAAAAGCGGGCAGGGCAGGCGACACCCCGGTCGTGGTCCTGGAAACTGCAAACCCGGCCAAATTTCCTGAGGAAATTGAGAAATTATTCGGCTGGTCGCCGGACGTTCCTGCAGCGATGCAGGCGGCCTTGAAATTACCGGAAGATTTTGACCGTATGCGCGCGGATTACGAAAAATTCCGAGAGTATTTGATTTCAAGGCACCAGGGGTAAAAAACTGGTTCGCGCGAAGGCCGCGAAGTACGCGAAGGGCAGTACTCAAATAGCCAGGCCCTATTTTGAAAGCCATGTGGCGAGTTGGCGTTTCGCTTCGTCGTGCGGCACGGTTTCGCCGCGCTCGATTTGATCCAGTCCCTTGCGAATGGCAGCAAGAAATTCCATCCGCTCAACGATGGTGTCAAGACTCGCATTGTCGGGAAGACGCTCGATTGAGTCCAGTGCAATCTGCTTATCACTCATGAACTCAATGTCTCCGAAACGGACCAAAACTGCAAGGGGTGTAATGCGTGGATAAGGTCTTAATACAAATCTACCGGCTTTGAATTAATTCGAGATTGCCTTTGAATGGATGAAGGTCGAACGCCGGGAGTTGTTTGAAGTAGGGTTTGAAATTTTTGTTTAAATTAAAATAATAGCGGCCCCTCTTAATTTGGCGTCGGTCGGTTACATAGTTTTGAAGCTCATCCAGTAGCCGATTGGCCGGAATCACCAAAAATGAATCTGATTCTCCCAAGATAAAAATAACAAATGCCGCGGAATTCTGAGCCAACTCATTGATGTCAGACTCATCCATGTCAAACCAAGGCCGTTGATCGTAGTGCGCTTTTGAATCCGTGATAAATACCTCGCTGCCACCTCCTCTTAGGAAATACCAGTCAGGTCGATTTTCATGTTTGTGTCTAGAAATCCCAAACCGTTGATCCAGGCAGGATACTATTGCCCTTTTTCTAGCGTCAGATTCTGGATTCGGACCATGCGGCATTAATTCGCTCGCTTTCCTGGTTAAATCATTCAAACTTCCATCCTTTATCCGTTAGCGCCCAAATTCCTCGGCCAGCGTCCTCCGGTCGCTTCAATAGACCCAATTTGCAGGCACTATTTCTAGCAAACTGGGTGTTCTTTTGCCAGCGCGGCACACTGCCGCCCACTGGCTCCTGCCAGTAAGGCTTGGTAAACTCATCCACATGTTTTTCGTAAACCAATTTTTCCACTATAGCTTTTTCTTCTGAACCGCCATTTTTCTTCAAAATCAAGATGATATCCCTGATCAGTTCCATCTCCGAGATTTCAATTTCCGGCTTCTTTATGATTTCGCTTGAACGCTCAGAGCGTAATGGCGATGCAAGCGTCGGAGGCGGTTCATTATTTGCGACGTAGTCAGTTAGGACATTGGAGCAAAAGTGCGCCACCTCGATCCCAGTGGAATTAGCCAGCGCACTGAGCGCGTGATAGGTCGATTCAGGCAGAAACAATGCTACGTTTTTCATAGCATTGTATTTAACATGTCAGACGCGTCTCGTCAACACGTTTTTGCCACTTCATTGCCTACTCCTGCGTAAAATAACTCAGGTTCTCCAGTTCAATCGCCAGGTTCACGTTGTTGACCATCACTTCCTCGGATACGGTCAAAACAATGGGAGAAAAGTTCAGGATGCCTACGATGCCGGCTGCGGTCAGATGGTTTGCGACTTCCTGCGCTACGGCCGCTGGCACAGTGAGAATGGCCATCTTGATGTTTTGCTCTTTAACGAACCCGGGCATTTCGTCCATCCCATAAATCGATTGCTTGATTTGTTTATCACGCTTTCGCCGCGGATCGGCGTCAAACGCTGCGACAATTTCAAACCCCTCTTTTTCAAATCCGCGATAGGAAAGCAGGGCCAGCCCAAGGTTCCCGACCCCAACGAGAATGACCGGTTGCAGGCGGGACGTTCCGAGCTTATCAGAGATTCTTTTGGAAAGAGCGCCCACGTCGTAGCCCAGGCCGCGCGTTCCGAAAGTGCCAAAGTAAGCCAGGTCCTTGCGTAGCTGTGTGGGTTTCACCCCCGCGGCTTTGGCGAGCGCTTCACTGGACACCGTGCTGATTCCGTTTTCCTTTAAACGGGCCAGGCACCGCAGATAAATCGAGAGACGATAAATCGTTTTGCGGGGGATAACTGGCCGTTCCAATTTTTTCAAGCGCGCAAAGTTAAGCGAGCAACGAGGATCTGGCAAGAGATTAGCCTATGCACGGCTTCCAGGATCGCGAAATTATCTCGCCTCAACGCCATTCATTGCATAGGCTCGCTATTTAACATCGTTCGGAAGTCTATTAAATATTTGATTATGGCCGATTCTTTTGTTCGGGCGGATGGCCGGATCGCCGGCCAATTGCGGCCCATTCGTTTTCAGAACCACATCGCGCCCAATGCCACCGGGTCCACGCTCATTGAATGGGGTAACACGCGAGTAATTTGCGGCGTCTCCGTGGAAGAAACGGTGCCTCGCTGGATGAAAGAGCAAAAGGTCGTGGGAGGCTGGCTGACGGCTGAGTACTCCATGCTCCCTTACTCCACTCTCGACCGCAAACCCCGCGATGTGGCCAAAGGAAAATTGGATGGACGCGCCTCGGAAATTCAGCGTCTCATTGGCCGCTCCATGCGGGCGTCGGTCGACTTGGAGAAAATCGGCGAACGAACGGTTTGGATCGACTGCGACGTACTGCAGGCAGATGGCGGCACACGAACAGCCGCCATTACCGGAGCATTTGTGGCGCTGTCGCTTGCCGTTGCGAAATTGATGGGCGAAGGAAAGCTGGCGCAAAGTCCCCTCCTAAGTCCGGTCGCCGCCGTGAGCGTTGGCATCGTGCAGGGACGCCCGCTGCTGGACTTGTGTTACACGGAAGACGTTGCCGCGGCGGTTGACATGAATCTAGTTATGAACTCAGCGGGCGAATTCATCGAAATCCAGGGCAGCGGCGAAGAGGCCACGTTTAGCGAGCCGCAGCTTGCTGAAATGCTGGCGCTGGGCAAGGCCGGCATTAAAGATCTGCTCGCGGCCCAACAAAAAGCGTTGAAAGGCTGAAGAAATCAATGGCGTCCGTCACACCCACACGCCTTCTACTGGTGCGCCATGCTGAAGTGGAAGTCCGCTACCATAAAATCTTCGGCGGCACGATTGATATGAATCTATCGCCCCGTGGCCATGACCAGGCCGGCCTGCTGGCCAAATTCCTCCGTACCCGGAACCTGGATGCAGTTTATGCCAGCCCGATGAAGCGCGTGCAGCAAACACTCGCGCCGTTTCTGAAGGATGGCGCGCCAGCGCAGACCATCGTGACCGGCCTGCGCGAGGTGGATTTTGGAGATTGGACCGGGTTGAACTGGGAACAGGTTTGCCAAAAGTTCCATTTGCTGACGCATGAATGGCTTGAGCACATCGAACGGGGCGCGGCGCCAAATGGTGAGAACGGTCCCCGATTTCGCGCGCGCGTCGAGCCTGCCTTGCGCGAAATCATCAAAAAACATCCGGGCCAATCCGTGGGCATCTTCTGCCATGGCGGCGTCATCCGGATGATTCTCTCCATCCTGCTCGAAATTCCGCTGCCCCGCACCAACATGTTTGAGATCGAATACGCCGGGGCCACGCAGATTGCGCTGCGCCCGGGCCATGCGGAGATTGAATTGCTCAACTTCACGCCCTGGCGTGACGCGCTGGATTTCAAATGAATACACGCCGGCGGCTGTGGGCGGTTTCGGTGGTTACGACGCTGGAGGCTGAGGACGCCGTTGCCGAGATGCTCGGCGAACTGTTTGGCTGTCCGGCGTCTTCGTATTTTGACTTCGAATTCCAGACGAGTCGTGTCACCGTTTACATTGATGGCAGAGTGGATCCGAATGCGCGGCAAAAGGTTAATGAGGGCCTCGGCCGCATCAAGGACTGCAAAATCGATATTGGCCGGGCAAGAATTTCAATTGTCCGGGTGCCAAAGGAGGACTGGGCCGAGTCCTGGAAACGGCACTTCAAACCGATTGAATTTGAAGGCTTGCTTCTGGTCAAACCGGGCTGGAGCAAAAAGAAACCTCGAAAGAACCAGGCCGTTGTCATCCTGGACCCGGGATTGAGCTTCGGCACCGGCCAGCATCCCACAACCGCCTTTTGTTTGGGTGAACTCGCCCGAAACTCGACCCGCCATAAAACCGCCTCGTCGCCCGGTAAATTGCGAAAAGATGGACAGGCGTTTCTCGACATCGGGACCGGTTCAGGAATTTTAGCCATTTCGGCGGCCAAACTGGGGTATGCCCCCGTTCGTGGCCTTGATTTTGACCCCGATGCCGTCCGCGCCGCGCGCGCCAACGCCCGGCGAAATGGCGTGAACATCCGAATTGTGCGCGGCGACGTGGCGCGGTTGCCGGATAGCCCAAAAAGGCGATATCATTTCATTTGCGCGAATCTAATTTCAGGCTTATTAGTAAAACAACGGGAAAGAATTGCGGCGCAATTGGATAAAGACGGCATTCTGGTGCTGGCCGGAATATTGAAGTCGGAGTTTTCAGAGGTGCGCCGGGGGTATGAGGATTTGGGAATGAAAATGGTTTCGACAATGAGTGAGAAGGAATGGCAATCGGGTTCATTTGCTTTCAGTAAATTTGTTTGAACGGCAGCGCGGGATGTCCGTCTGATTCAGTGTAGCCGTTGCGGAAGTGTTGCGGCGGCGAGTTTGGGTTAAGTTGGCATGGATTACGCTTAATCACGCAGTGAAAGGGATAGAGCTATGATGAAAACACTCGAAGTCATCAGTGAAGCAGTTCGCAATCCGAAACATCCGTTTCGTAAAACAGAGCATCAGCCCAAAAAAGCGCTAAAAAACCGGTACGAGCGCAGAAAAATTAAAGAATTCCTCCATATGGCCGATTGGTTGGCCGAAGAAATGGCCTAGGGCCAATAGTGGTCAGATTGTTAAAAAAGCGCCAGTTGCCCTTCATATTGGCAACCGGGTTAAGCAGGAATCGTCACTGGCATTCCGGACAGATTCCGAAAAATTCCAATTTGTGGGTGACGCCTTTGAAACGGTTCTTCGCTGCAATTTGTTTCTCTATTTTCCTGGGAATACATTCTTCAATTTCGACGACTTCTGAACAGCGGGTGCAGACGAGATGGTGATGGTGGCCGTCGTCATTTTCGCCCACCAGTTCAAATCGTCCGGCGCCATCGCCAAAATCGAATCGCTTGACGATCCCCATTTTCTCCAGCAGGTGCATGGAACGATAGACGGTGGCCAGATTACATTCGCCGTTGCCCTTTCGCATCTCAGCCAGGATTTCACGATTCGTGAGAGGGTGGGGATGTTTGCGCAGGATATCCAGGATCGCCGCTCGCGGGCCCGTGATTTTGCGTGACTGACCGCGCAAACGCTTTTTGAGCGCAGTCAAATCCTGTCGTTTATGTGGATGCGAGCGCGATTTACTCACGTGGTAAAAATCTCACGAAACCGTTGGGAACGCAAGGCGCGAGGCTGGTGTCAATCAGGCCAAAGGGTATGAATAATTTTGATGATCGATCCGATGATACCGCCAATCGCAAAGATCGTATGAAAAGCCAGGTAAAAACGGCCCGCTGGGGTTGATGGTCGAGACATTCTGCTCCATTGGCCGCCCAAACTCTTCTTCGGCGTGAAAAAATCCTGGTAGTATTTTGGCCGGCGAGACCGGGTCGTACTCACGGCCTGAAACTCTCACGTAACCGAAGAAAAGCAAGCCAGGGACGCCGCTGGTCCATCACTTCTCATCTTTTCGCGGGAACAACGGCGCAATTTCACCAATCCTGCGCCCGGGTTCCAGTTTGCCCCACACCGCATCGGAAAATTTATTCGCCGTCCTGCTCAGGCCTAGTTGCGCATAAATTCTAGCCGCAGTATCCGGCAAAAACGGTTCGTACAGCACAGCCAGCACACGGCATGTCTCCGCCAGATTATACAACACCTCATCCAATCGTTTTGCCTGGGCCGGGTCTTTGGCCAGCTTAAATGGCGCGGTCTGGTCCACGTATTGATTGCCCCGTGTCACCAGCGCTTGAATGCTTTGAAGCGCGCCTTGTAGTTCAAATTGTTCCAGTTGTGCGCGGGTCTGCTCCATTGCCTTGCCCGCATCCACTGAGAGTTCATCAGACCGGGCGGGCACCACCCCGTTTCGATAACGCTTCAGCATCGAAAGTGAGCGGTTCACTAAATTGCCAAGTCCGTTCGCCAGTTCGGCCGAATAGCGCGCGCGGAATCCGGCGTCGGTCCAGTTTCCGTCCGGGCCGATGTCCAGTTCTCGCAAGACGTAATACCGGAAGGCATCAATGCCCCATTCGTCAATCACGGCAATCGGGTCGACTACGTTGCCCGTCGTTTTGCTCATGCGTTGCCCGTCCTTTTGCCACCACCCGTGAACCACAATTTGCCTGGGTAACGGCAGCCCAAGCGCC
>DASYYL010000050.1:0-30908 GCA_035933915.1 Verrucomicrobiia bacterium | reverse complement strand
TATTCAGGCGCAGGAAAGTCGTGCTGCCGGGCGTCAGCGTGAGGCTGCCGCCGGCTGAGAATGTGCCGATGCTGGCCGAGGTGCCCGGAGCGATGGTCCCGCCGGATGCGATTGTGACCGAGCCGGCAACTGAAGCGGCTCCCGCCAGAATCCCGCCGGATACGGTGGTTATGCTGGAAAAAGTATTGGCGCCGGACAGCGTCAGAGTTCCGGAGCCTGTTTTTGCAAGGCCGACTGTGGCGGAACTGCCATTCTGGATTGCGCCGGAAACCAGGAAGTCACCGGA
The DNA here is from genome assembly GCA_035933915.1 of Verrucomicrobiia bacterium. GTDB lineage: Bacteria > Verrucomicrobiota > Verrucomicrobiia > Limisphaerales > UBA11358 > UBA11358. The sequence goes on along the minus strand of DASYYL010000050.1, from coordinate 30,622 downwards.
TCCCTGAAAGGTAATTGTGCAGGAGCCGCTGACGGAACTCCCGGGCATAATTGTTCCAATTAATGAAAGCACTCCTGCATCTGATTGCAATTCGTACACCGGCCCGCCGCTGGTCAATGTGACGTTGCCGTCCAGCGCATTGTCACCGGAGACATTTTCGATTGCAGCGACGTTGGTGCTGCGTCCGGCGATGCTTATGCTTTGTGGAATGCTGATGTTGGCGGTTGCGTTACTCAATTGGAGGCTGCTCACGCTCATCCCGGTATTGCGAATGGCGATTGGCGAAGCGACATTGGCCACTGCGGCGGAATTGGCGATACATACGGCGCCGTCGTTTGTGCTGCCGCGGCCTGTGTCCACGTTCAGAATGCCGGAAAAACTATTGGTGCCGTCCAAAATTAATGTTCCATAGCCTGCTTTGGTGAGCGTAGCCGAACCAGACAAGCTGGAATTGACGGTCAGCAGGTTTCCGGGATTTTGAATGCCCACCGTCCAGGTTTGATTTGAGGCCAAAAGAATCGGCGCATCGATTGTGACATTTTCAGATGCCGATACCATGTCAATGCCACCGAGGCCAAGCGTTATCGTGTTGGTTCCCTGAATCAGGGAAGGCGTGGTGGTTTCAAGGAAGATCAAGCCGTCAATCGGGCCGTTCGCCGCGACCATGCCGGTCAAATTGCTGCTGAGATAGGAAAACGTGAGATCGCAGTCTTCTCCCGGTACCATTTTCGAAACCCAATTCACGGAATTGGTCCATGCGGTGGACGCCGCGCCGGTCCAAAAAAGAACATTCGTCGGCGCATAGTAATGAAAATAATCTATTTTGAGTTGCAGCGGGCTGTTGGCGAGTGGCGGATAACCGCCCGGCGGCACTGACCCGTCCCACGCCGGTGGCGGATTGTTTACTTCGGCGCTAAAGATGATGTACGAATCCCTGCCAAAGAGCGGCGCCGGCGTGCCGTTCCAGATACTCTGGCCGTCGATGCCGAAGTCGTACGTGCCATCCCGGTTCCAGTTTAGAGAATAAAGGTGAAAACCATTTGTGATGTCGAAAGTTTGGCCAAGGGAATTTGAGCCGATATTGTCGCTGCCGGCAGTTTGTTCGTAGGCGCCATAACCATCCCAGTGAATATTGTCTGAGACAATCGTGGCGATGTAATTACTCGTCTCGCCGAGGTAACGATGTTCGCAAATATCAATTTCGCCGCCGGCGACAAAGGGGTCCCATACCCATGAGCCCATTTGCGGCGACCGCAGCCAAAACGCCGAGCACATGCCGTTTGTATCGCCCCATTGAATGCTCGCCTCGTAATAACCGAAGCGGGGACGAAAATGATTGTCCGAAGCGATGAGGGCGGAGTAATTCGTGCCATTAACGCCATAGGTCGTGATGACGAGATTGCTGCCGTTCATGGAAACGGCGTTGGTTACGTCAATTTCGCTGTCGAACCTGCCGAGCACCCAATAATCCCATTTGGTCATGTCAAGCGAGGGCTCGTTGAATTCATCGCCCCAGACGTAGTAGTAACCCGGCGGCGGCGCTGCCGGCGCAGCCGTTGAAGCGGCGAGCCAGAGCAATGATAGTATCGCGATGAATGGCAATAACTTCGTCATTCCCGGAGTTGGCCGCGGCATTTAAAAGGTGTGGCGAAACGGAATTGGCAGGAGCGGCTCTGACGCAGCCAGGCTTCCTCGCCGGACAACCTGGGTTCTCGCCGCGCAAGCCGTGTTTATTATGCTGGTTATAGTTGGAAATTCAAATCGTTTTCTCGCAAATTCAGTCTCTCAGCCGGGGTGGAAATGGATTGTGTGAAGATGGAAAAACACTTTGGCTTGCGGGGGTTTGTTGACAATCATCCTGCGGCGGGAGATTTTACACACTACCAATGCTGCCGTCTCGTCGTCCATTTTGCTTTCTCGTCATGGTCTTGGGGTTTTGCCTATGTACGGTTGTCGTACGGGGACAATCGCCAGTGACCGTGTCCGTTACGAATTCCCCGAGTTACGCGATCCCGTCTGATTTTCTCGGGCTAAGTTTCGGAACGGAAACGGCAGGGCAGGTCTTTTCTGCTACGAACACGCAACTCATCACGCTGTTCCGGCAAATCGGCATCCGGAACCTTCGCTTCATGGGCGATGAAATCACGAACCATATCAAAAATCAGTTCACCTTCGCGCAGGCGGAAGGGTCGTTGGAAGTAATTTATGGTGTGCCGCTGACCAATGTTTCGATAGCAGCGGACGTGGCGGGCTACATTTGGTCAAAATATCCCGCGCAACTGGATTATTTTGAAATTGGCAACGAACCGGACTGGACGTCTTCAAACAACGGAAAAACGGAAGGCCCAGCCATCACGAATTTCACGTCATTCATGGCCGCATGGACAAACAACGCCACGGCCATGGAGGCGGTGGCGCCCGGAGCCGTGTTCGAAGGCATTGACACCGGTGGCAATTATGACACCGGCCCGCCGCAAAGCGGCAGTGGCAAGTGGCAAAACGATGGCACCCAGTGGACAACGGATTTTGCCAGCGTCGAGAAAAACTCGGGTATCGTCCAACTCATCAGCCAGCACGATTATATGGCCGACATGCTTCCCGGAGGCCTGGCCATTACGAACGCGGCAAATTTATTTTCCGCCATGTTATCGCCGGGTTGGGATACGCTCACCAACCAGGCGCTCTACAACGCCATCGGGCCGGCTATTTTGGGGGACGGCTTGCATTATCGGTTCACCGAAGCAAATGAAATGACCGGAGGCATCGAAGGCGCGAGCGATTCGTTTGCCGCGGCGTTGTGGGCGCTGGACTTTCTGCATTGGTGGGCCGCGCACGGCAGCAGCGGCGTCAATTTCCATAACCAGGGATGGATTCCCACGGACACGATCTTCCCCGATACTCAGGGCAATTACGAAGTCCATCCAAAGGCGTATGCCTTGAAGGCCTTTGACGTGGGCGGACACGGCAGCGTGGACCCGCTGGGAATGGCGAACCCGGATAACGTGAACCTGACCGCCTATGCAGTCGGCGATGAGACCAACCTATACGTGACCATCATCAACCGTGGATACGGGACCGGTGCCCGAAACGCGAGCGTCACCATTGCCCTCGCTGGTTTTGCGGTCGGCGAGATCGAGGCCATGGACTTGATCGATGCAAACGGCTATGACGCGACAAACGGAGTTACGCTGGGCGGCGGGATTATTACCAACAACGCCGCGTGGCAGGGGCAGTGGGAAGCGTTGGGTTCTGTGACCAACAACCAATGCACGGTGGCCGTACCGGCGACGTCCGCGGCAATAATAAAAATTGTGGCCGGACCGGAATTTCTGGGTCTCAAAAACATTAGCCCAGGCCAAATCCAATTAAATTGGAGCTACGGATTCCTCCAAAGCGCCACGAATGTAATCGGACCTTTTATTGACGTTCCCAACGCGTCTTCGCCATACACGATTCTGATGGGCAATGCGCAGGAATATTATCGAGTGCGGGAGAATTAAGGTCCAACAGAGCCCTCGATTGTGAGGGAGAGGACACTATGCACATTTTTTGCCCATAGGGAATGCAAATGGGAAACGGAGTGGAATGTCAATTTTGTTTGGAAATTTGAAGATTTTGAAGAAACGGGGCCCACGCAGGCCTTTCGTGGAGACAAGCTGTCCCCACTCCGGTCCAAGTCACGCTTCGAATGGGCTTGGCGGAGCAGGAGCTCTGCCCTGCCGAAGTTTGCTTCAAACGCTCTGCTTTCCAGCAATATTGTGCTCAAGCCTTCTCAATTCGGCGCGGATTTTTGATAAGCGCCAGCAGACCAGCCAGGGGAAAATCAACCACATGATGGCCTGGATATTTTTTCCCATCTGGCAAGCGACATGGATAACGGCCGTCGCGAATCCACAACTGGGGCAGCGTGAAACTGAATGCTGCCACCGCAGTTTTTGCACAAGCATTTTGCGATCATAACGACTCCTTTCCGGCCGCGCCCGGTCCAAATGGCGTGACCTTCGCGTAAACACTAATGCGATTCCAGCAAAAATGCCAATGCCGAAGTCCGTGCTTCAACCTTGAAAGACCCCGAGAACGCGGAATACTCGGCGCATGAACCGCAGGCCGCCGCCATTCTGCATTAATTGTAAGGCCAGTTGGACGAGGGATAATGCATTCCAATCCTTCTTAACACCGTCCTCAACAAAATCAAAATTCTTTTCCAGCAGCGCAATCTGGTCAATGTCGGTCGCGCACAAAGCAATCATTAGCCGATTTCCGTCGTCCGCGCGAACTGATTCAAACGCAACGCCGCTGTTGTTGCGATCCGCTTGGATGCGGAGTTCCTCCAGCGACGTTTTCCCCCAGGTGTTATACAACGTTGAAGCGAGCTGTTTCATCTGGTCTATTTCGCGGAGTATTTGATGGCGATGAAATTTGTGTCAATTCATTGTTGAAATGCGACGATGAGGATGATTCCCCTTTGGCCCGGCCGTTATGGGCCCGGCTTGACAAGTCGGAAGAACTGCGGGGCGCCGGCGTTGAATGAAGCCGAAACTTCAAACGAGCCATTGCTCACCGCGTACGGCCCCGGGATAATTTGCCAAGTGCCAGCGGAGGATAGGCTGGTGGCTGTTTGCAGAGCGAAGCCGGCCCAGTAGTTGGTTGGCCAGATCAGTTGTAAACCCCCCGAACCCGAGGCGAAAGAAAGTGTTGGGGGCGGCGGGTATACGCCGTTGCCGAACAGTTCGAGATCGAAAGTAATGCCTCCGTTTGATGGAGAGAACTTGTGAATTTCCACCGCAAGAACATTTGTGCCGGCCGGAAGGGACGCGATTGGCAGGTTAGTTGGGAAATAATCGTTTGAAGCGTCCGAGGCGTCGACTACGAGCGTTGTTGCCTGGGTTTGATTGGTGATGGAGCCTGCTGGAAGATTCACGCGATAGAGTTCCTGTCCGTTGAGCAACACAACGGCGCCGTCCGCGCGATTGAGGCGAAGGTTGAGGTTCGTGTAGGAGACGCCGTTAGGTACGACGAACTGATGTCGGAAATAGGTGGTGATGTATTTGCTGGATGAATTTGTCCCATAGCCCACGGTGGTCGTTATGCCGGTGATGTTGTAACCGAGCCGTCCAGCGCCCTTGGACCAGGTCGAATCGTCAAAGCCAAGCTGGGACCAATTGGTCCCCAGGTCCAATCCCTGGTCCGAGTATTTCCAGATCGAACCTCCGAGAATAAACGGCGTCATTACCGAGTCGGGCCGGGCTGTGATGGCGGCGATTCGGAACATCATTTCGTTGGCGATGGCCTGCAAGCCGGTGGCATTCGGATGCGTTCCATCGCTGTTCAACATGGTGGCGCCGTTTACCGCGGAGAACAAATCCGCCACGAACACATTCTGACCCCGGGCACGCCGGGCGGCGGCCATGGCTTGAACGGCGTCGCAGAAAATGTACATGTTTGTTTTGTAGGTGTAATAAGGGGGCGTAAGTATGGTGGAGTAACTGATGGTTGTTGGCTTGCTAACAATCACGTGGGCGTCACGTAATTTGGCAAAGATCATATCCAGCAAGGCGGAGAGGTCGTTTGTTGCCGCCTGAAAAGGGTTGCGTCCGCGACCCATGTCATTCAAGCCCAGATCAATCAGGACAAGGTCGGGCGTGGCGTTCGTCATTGCGTCAGCCAGGGTCAACTGCGCGTAATTGCTCGCCAGGGGATAACCATGGGTAGGACCCGACATGCCCGGGGCGGCAATCACCGCTCCGTCCATCCCCTCGTGATGAACCTGCGTGAAACCCGTGTATGAAGTGGAAGCCCATCGTCCGAGATTTGTGAAGGCGTAGCCGTTGGTTACCAGCAGCTTTTCCAGGTAAGACCGCCATGCGCCATTGACCACGGTGTCGTCCGTGATCGAGTCGCCGCTTTCGAGCATTTTCAGCGGATTGGCGGCGGTGTAATTCGTCAGCGTCAGTTCCGCGGGCGCGGTGACGGCGGCCAGGACGCTCACCATCAACCAGATTAACGGGAGATGTGAACGTCGGTTCATGGGCGTAGATTAAACCAAAATGCGGACGTGAAAAATGAGAAAAGGGGTCGGAATTTTCTCGCCCAAATGCCTCACGCAACGGTCGCGGCGCAAAGGATGAAACCGTGAATCTACTTTTGTTTTATTGTTTTGTAACGAAGTAGTTGTAAAAATCCTTTAGAACTCACGCATACGTAGGTTATGAGCGCAAATTGCACTACCCGTCGCACGTTCCTGAAACAAGCTTCCCTTGGGACTGCGGGCCTTGCTCTCGTCGGCGGGTCACTCCCGTTGCATGCCGGCGATTCGGCCGGCGTCGTCTCAATCGTCGTTGAGCCGGATGATGCCGTCGCCCAGGCTGCGCCATCCCGGTGGGCCATCTCGCAACTCAAAGAGGCGCTGACCGCGAAGGGCGTTCATGTGCGCGTCATTTCACGCATCACAGATGCTGCCGCAGCGGAATTCGTAATCTTGGTCGCATCCGGGGAAAGCTCCATCGCGCGCCAAATTATTAAAAACGAGGATGTCGCTATGCCATCCGCTGCTGAAGCATTCTTCCTCGCCCTAGCCATCGTTGCGGATCGGAGAGTCACCCTGGCTTGTGCCAATGATCCTCCCGGCCTGGTTTTATGCCGTGCTCGAACTTGCCGACCGCGTTACATATGGCGAACCGGTAATGTTGGCGTTGAGTGTGAGTTCCGTGTCGGTTGAGCAGCCGGCGAGCAAGACACGTTCGATCTGTCGCTCATTTCAGAGTGAACTCGAAGACAAACCCTGGTTTAACGATCGCTCATTCTGGACGGAGTATTTGACAATGCTCGCGACTCAGCGCTTTAATCGTTTTAACTTGTCGTTTGGATGCGGTTATAACGGTGTTCCCGGTCGTAATGCCGAGGTTTATCTTTTTTTTGTTTATCCATTTTTGGTGTCGCTGCCTGAATACAAGCAGGTCTCCGCGAAAAATCTTCCAAACGCCGAGCGGGACGCCAATTTGCAGATGCTCAAATTTATCGGCTACGAATGCGCCCGGCGCGGTTTGCAATTTCAGTTGGGTCTTTGGACTCACGCGTACGCCTATAGCCCGGGGGCAAGTTATCCGATCGAAGGATTGACAGACGCCAATCATGCCGCCTATTGCCGTGATGCCCTGGCTTCCATTCTCAAGACCTGCACAGGCATCACCGGAGTCACTTTCCGCGTGCACAACGAGAGCGGCATTCCAACAGGGAGTTATGCCTTTTGGAAAACGGTCTTTGATGCGTTCCCGATGGTTGGCCGACGGCTGGAGATTGACATGCACGGCAAAGAATGTCACCAGGAGCATATTGACGCCGCCCTGGCGACCGGTATGTCCGTGGTGGTTTCGCCCAAATACTGGGCTGAACACCAGGGTTTGCCTTATCATTCGGCATCGCTACGCCTGAGTGAACGGAGCAGGCAAAATGACCCGACGATTCGCAATGGTCAGGCGTCCCGTTGGAGCTATGCTAATTTCCTGGAAGAAGGCAGAAACTTCGGCGTCCTTCACCGCATCTGGCCGGGCACACAACGAGTTTTGTTGTGGGGCGATCCGGTCTTTTCCGCCGGATACGGGCGCGCGGCAAATTTCTGCGATAGCGACGGCATTGAGTGGGACGAACCGCTTTCCTTTAAAGGCCGTTGCGGCACCGGCGTTCCCGGCGGACGATGCGCCTACCTCGACGCTACGCTTAATCCCAGGTACGACTTTCAAAAATTTCTCTACACCTATCGAATCTGGGGACGCTTATTGTATAACCCCGCAAGCGATCCCCAAACGTGGCGACGCTATTTGTCGCATGAATTTGGCCGAGCTGCTCAATCCATCGAAGATGCAGTTGCATCGGCCAGTCGTATTTTACCGTTGGTGACGACGTATCACGGGGCATCGGTCGACAGTCACAATTACTGGCCGGAGATGTACACTAATTTCCCAATCGTGGCCGGAATGCCTGGCTATCACGACTCAAAGAATCCGCTCGGAGCGGCGAGTTCGTTTGATCCCCAACTCTTTCTTGGAATAGATGAATACGTTGGACATCTCCTGAATGGAACAGCCTTTGACCAGAATAAATATTTCCCCACTGAAGTAGCACAATGGCTGGAGGATATGGCGGCGTCAGCGGCTTCGAATCTCGCTGCCGCCAGGAAATGTGTCTCCCAACCCGCTTCGCCGGGTTTCCGGCGTTTGGAAGCGGACGTTGCTATTCAAAGCGGCCTCGGTTTCTTCTTTTGCCATAAATTCCGCAGCGCCGTGTTTTGGTCGATCTTCCAAAGTACGGGCGATGCCGGCGCCAAAGCCGCGGCGTTGGACCAATACGCCACGGCCCGGCAGTCCTGGGCCAATCTGGCCGCTATTGCAGCGCCGATTTATCAGAGCAACGTGGCTTACGGAACTGAAGAACACATGCACGGACATTGGACCGATCGGCTCTCCGGAATTGATGCCGACATCGAAGCCATGAAAAAAGGAGAAGTCGTTGGAAATCCAATTCGCACCGGACCGGCGCCGTCTGCAATCCTCACGGTTCAGAATTGGCCGACGCGGCCAATTCCTGCCTGTCGTCATAATCCCCCTTCCAATTTTGCCGCCGGCCTGGAGTTGCCGCTCGTATTGGAAGCCGGCGCCCCGGGTACCAGGTCAGTCGAGCTGCACTACCGCCGGGTCAACCAGGCTGAAGCCTGGCAAAGTCTGCCGATGCAAGCGCGAGACGGCCAGTTTCACGGAATAATCCCGGCGGCTTACACCCAGACCAAATTTCCACTTCAATACTATTTTGGATTAAACCAGGGCGAAAACGGGTCGGCACTTTTTCCGGGCCTCGATTTAACTCTGGCCACGCAGCCTTACTTTGTTGTGCGACTCTTAAGATTTGTTTGAGTACACAGAGTCGTTCCGTTGAAAACCCTGTAATATTGTCCCAAAAATTTCGCGCATTGAGCTCCTGAACCCGGGAATTGCAGCTCGACCTCCGAAGTATAGAAAGCGTGCGACGGCTATTCCCTCTCCGCTCCCATTCTGATGGGAGGGGAGAGGGTCAGGGTGAGGTGAGGGTTTCGGATTCATGGGGTTGACGATGAGGATGATTCCCCGTCGTGTTCGCGGTGGTGCCAGAACTCGCGAGTGAGGCGGCGATGGTGCCCAGTCCGAGTAAAAGGAAGCTGGCTATGACCGCCAGCAGACCGACAAGCATAGCTATGCGGCATCCCATGAGAACAGTATTCAAATTCATAACCCCGGGCGGCGGGTCTATTCGGAGTTCCGGCGTTGTTGCTCCATGGACAGCATGGTCCGTCTCCTTTACCTCTCATACCAGTTTTCCCGTATTATGAAGCGAGATACCATGGTGGCGATTGGAATTTTTTCCGCCAGCGTATTGGACGCCCATATGACATGCCAATCGCAAATCCGCAGGATCTCCTGGAGCATGTCTTTTGAAAGCCGGATGCATCAATTCGTTCCACCGAATCTGCGGGTGGGGACTGCTGCTCAATATACTACAGTCCGGCTCAGATTGGTGTCTTTTTGAGTCTCGTAAGAACCTGGGATGACATCACGATCGTTTCAATCGTCGGGACTCAAAGGCGAGAATGAATACACGGCCTTCCAGCAGGCTCTCGTTTTCACTAATGTTCTTCCTGGACAAGTATCAGTGAATGCTTTCCGGAATTTCGCGGATGTTAACCCCTGTTTCCCCACTGTTAACTCTTTTGCTAATGGTTAACTAATTGAAACGCAACGATGTAATCGATGTTAACCCTTTTCCCACCTCATACACGATCCATTTGTCATTCCAGTCTTTGAAAGGGCCAAAGGCAACGAAACCAGCCTTAATCTCCAGTTTGTCATATATTGGCGTGAGGGAAATCTTGACAGGGCTGCGAAAGAAGCCGCAAAACGCGCGGACAGAAGCGCCGGCGGCAAAGATGCCGTCATCTGGCGCCTTGAAGAAGGCGCCGTGTTGAGGGCTCTTGGTAAATTTCAGGAAAGTAACAATGCCTTCGACGTGGCCCAGGACAAAATGGACGACTATGCTCAAAAGGCCAAAGTCAGTATTAGCCGGGAAACCGCTGCATTGCTCTCCAATCAGGCAAACCTGCCGTATGAGGGCCGTTCTTACGATGGCATTATGTTGAATACATACGAGGCGTTGAATTATCTGGAGCTTGGCGAACCCGAAAAAGCCCGCCCCGAATTGATCCGCGCCTACCAGCGGCAACAGGACGCCGTCCAGGACAACCAGCGGCGTATCGAAAAAATCCAGCAAGAAGCCGCCGCCAGTAAGGACAAAGCCTATATTGACCGCGCCGAACGGGACCCCACGTTTCAAGCCGAAATCCAAAAATCTCTTCCGCCCATTAACGACCTCAGTGCCTATGCCAATTATGTGAAGGCATTCACCGTTTATCTGGACGGTTTGTTCTTTCTGGCGGATGCGACCGGCCCTTCGGATTTGGAGCGCGCCCACAAGTCGTTCGAGCGTGTTGCGGATTTTGCGGTTTCGGACCAATACGTCGGCGAGTCCATCGCATTGGTCGATGATTGTCAAAATGGCAAACCCATTCCCCAAACGACCTTTGTCATCTTTGAAACCAGTTGCGCCCCCGTGCGCAACCAAATCCGGATTGATATTCCTATCATTTTCTCCAACGTTTCCTATGTCGGCGCTGCGTTTCCTGTGCTCAGGATCCAGGATTACTTCCATCCAGGCCTCACTGTGGTTGCCAATGGCGTAAACTATTCAACTCACACCATCGCCAGCATGGACAGCATAATCGCCCTCGATTTCACAAATGATTTGCCGATAATCATTACTAAAACCGTGGCCGCCACTGTCACAAAGGCGGTCGCCGCTTATTTTGCAAACCAGGCTGTCGGAAATCAAAATGATGTCGCCGGATTCTTTATGCAAGTCGCCACCGCCGCCTATCAAATGTCGGTCAACATTGCCGATACCCGAACCTGGACGACCCTGCCCAGGGAATTTCAAATTTGTTGCTTCCCCACTCCGCCGGATCGCAAAATTGAAGTATGTACGCCAACCGGTACCACGACCGTAATTCCGCTGTCCCGGTCCGCCCAGGCCCTAAATCCGGTGAACGCCGGCAACTGTTTGAATGTCGTTTATGTTAAGAGCATCAGCGTAGGAACGCCGTTACGCATAACCGAGTTTATACTGAAATGAAAACAAGAATTGCCACACTCCTGTTCGCCGCCGTCGCCCTTGCCGGTTGCGAAAGCTCCCCCTCCGTCAATACCATCCAAAACGCTCAACAAACCGGCCAACGTAATTTGATCCAGGATCGGCGCATTATTACAGACAAACCCTTTAGTCGCAGGGTGTCCGTTCTCGCAATCAATACCGCCATGACTCCCGGCGACCTCCTCAAGGTTCAGGTGGAACTGTTGAACAGAACCGGCTCGATTCAGCGCTTTATCTATTCGTTCGAATGGTTCGACGTCGACGGAATGCAAGTCAATAACACCCTTTCCGCAATCATTCCCGATCAGCTTGAAGCTGGCGAAAGCAAATTCATTTCCGCAGTGGCGCCGTCCCCCGCCTGCAGGGATTTCCGTCTGAAAATGCTTCAAGCCCAGGATATTAATAGCCCCTAACATCGGATGAAAATCAAAGCCTTAATTCCATTCGTCGCGGTGGCCACTTCCTTCGCCGGTTGCAGCAGCAGCCCCAATGCTCACTACATCCAGACTGGCGGACAGGAAAGCGTCGTTAATGTTAACCAAATCAACATTCAGGATTTCATTTCAGCCGCTAATGCCGCCACCAGTGATCTCCTGGCTTCCGGCGTTCTCGACCGGGTACAGCCTCCGCCCGCCGTATTGGCCATCAGCCGAATCGTCAATAATACCAGCCAGCAGATTGACACCGATCTTCTGGTCAAAAAGATCCGGGTTGCCCTTCTGCAAAGCGGCAAGGCCGTGACCACAACGACGTACGGGCTTGGCGGACCGGAAGATCCGCTCGCTGCCCAAATGTTAAGTCAACCCGGCCGAACGCCGGACTTTACTCTTTCGGGCAAAATTATTGAAACCTTTGCCAGGGCAGGGGACATACCTGGCCGTCTGGGAGGGTGACAAAGACATTACCAAACAAGGCGCACGCCCTTCTGTCGGGTTCTGAAACAGCCTGTGGCGCGGACGGAATTGGCAGCGACACGTAGTTATCGGTGGAAATGCCACCACCAGGCGGCCGAAAACAACGCGATGGCGATGCCCAGGGGAAGGGGAAGCCGGCAGGCTGAAACTTTCTGAAAGAACTCAGTGGGTGCTACAATCCCACCCGGGAAAGACTGGCCAAAACCCGGAAGCGAGTTTTGCGTCGTCGCCAGTAATGGCGGCACGAAGCGTAAACAGTCAGTGCTGAGGCCATGTGATAGAGCTCCGAAAGTAGTAATGTCGTTGAGGTCCTGCTAGTTCGTTTAGTGAGGGACAGCACCGAAGTGCCGTGAAGGCTGGCTAACGAGTTGTGGTTTGTGGCGGTTTTAAAGGCCAATCGTTTTGCCGCGAGCGTAATACAAGTGTAATCCGGGCAGACGATCGCTGCGACCGGGCCATATCGAATTGTCCGGCATCCTACGTATCTGGGCTTCATCGTCCGGTGGCTGGTTACTGCTCCGGTCCTTGGCTCGTTTGTCATCTGGCCGGTTTCGTTTCTAATTGTACCCATCCTTGCCTTGCGTCTGCTCAATGAAGAAAAATTCCTTGGGCGGGAATTGCCGGGCTATCCTGAATATTGCCGTCAAACGCCCTGGCGGCTTGTGCCGTTTGTCTGGTAGGGCAGCCGATTAACCGCCTGCCTGACTGTCTTTGGTTTCAAGTTTTTGCCAAAGAGCGCCATAGATTGCAATTACGGCGAAGCAGATCAGGGGAATGACAAATCCAACGCGCATGCCACCTTTATCAGCGATGTGGCCCATGAACGGGGTCATAATAGCGCCGCCAACAATGGACATAACCAGGAGAGATGAAGCAAACTTGGTGTAGTCGCCCAGGCCGCGAATTCCCAACGCGAAAATGGTAGGGAACATGATGGACATAAAAAAGAAACTCGCCATGATGCCGACCACACCGCCCCAGCCTCCGCACGCCATGGCCAGAATCATCATGACAGTATTGATGACCGCATACACAGCAAGCGCCTTGTGCGGTTTGGTAAGGCCTACCACAGCGCTGCCTACCAACCGGCCGGAGGCGAACAGCGCAAATGCGCCAGTCTGTAAATAGCCCGCATGGCGGTCGCTTAAATTGACAAGGTTCGCCACGGCATAATTGATGAAAAAACTGAAGATCCCTGTTTGGGCCGCCACGTAAAGAAATTGGGCCGCAACGCCCATCGTAAAATGCTTGCGCCGGAATAAATCCCAGTTCTTTGAGACCAGGAAAAAAGCGCCGATGTAGGCTATTACAAGCAAAGCAATCTTGGCCGGGAAAAGCGTTTGTTCATTGAAGTCGCCCAATGCCCAGACCGAGTCCAAAACCGGGGAAATGAAAAAATAAAGCAGCGCACAAACAACCACGAGGGCGACCCCAATGACAAATAGATGCGCGGGAAGAAGCCTGGCACGCATTCTCTGTTCAACCGGTTTCAAGCTTTCCTCTTCCGCACGCAGGTCCGGGATCCTGGCAACGATGAAAATGACAAGCAGAACAGCCATCACGACGCCAAGCCCCAGATAGGGAATGTACAGGCGCGCATTGCTTGTGTTGACTTCAGTGGTGGCGGATAAAATGATTGAGGCCCCGATCAACATTCCGGTAATCCATCCCACGCCATTGCAGGTTTGGGCCATATTGATGCGCGTTGCCCCGCTAGCGGCTGGTCCGAGGACGGTCGTGTACGGGTTCGCAATGGTTTCCAGGCATGCCAATCCTGAAGCCAGCACAAACAGGCCCAGCAAAAACGCGGCGTAAGTATCAATCGCTGTTGCGTGAACAAACCAAAACGCTCCAGCCGCAGCCAGGGTTAAGCCGACAATAATACCGCCCTTGTAGCCAAACCGCCTCGCGATCATACCGGCCGGCAGAGCCATGATAAAATACCCCATGTAAAAAGCACATTGTACAAGGCCGGATTGAGCCTTTGAAATATGCAGCGTGTTTTGAAAGTGCTTGTTTAGATTATCGAGCAAGCCACTGCAAAATCCCCAAAGCAGAAACAAGGAGCACACCAGCACAAAGACGGGAACGTAGTTTTTTCCGTCCGCGGTGGTGAACAATTTACCGGAACCGGGCTGGGGTTTTGTTTCAACAGGGGATGTGATCATAACAGGATTTGGTTTGTTTTGCTAAAGCTCGAAAGTTTCACGAAAAACCAGATTGGTTATTTATACATGAGGTCTGAAAACCCGTAACATCCGTTACAGTCCTGAGCATCAATGACTTAAACCGTAACAAATCCGCAACAAACCCGCAACAAACCCGCAACAACCGAAAAAATCCCCGCGCCTCATGGAAAGACGGGGAGCCGCGAAGGGTGGCCTTAGTGCAAACCGGTCTGAATAATCGGGTCATGAAGATATCAACGGCCATAGAGTGGACCGAAATTGGCGCACGCTCGAAAATCGGCGCCTTCGCGGTCGGCGGTGCCGAACGCGTTCCAGGCGTTGGGGCGAAATACGCCCTCGTCCGAAACATTATGCATATAGACCGGAATCCGCAGCATTGAAGCCAGGCTGATGAGTTTGGCGCCAATATGGCCATAGCTCATCGAGCAATGATTTGCGCCCCAATTATTCATCACGGTATAAACGTCGCGGAAGGCGCCGCTGCCGCTAGCGCGCGGCACAAACCATGTCGTGGGCCACGTCGGATTCGTGCGTTCATCGAGGACTGTGTGGACCTTATCGGGTAGTTCGATAGTCTGGCCTTCGGCGATTTGCAGGGCCGGCCCAAGTCCTTTCACAAGGTTTAACCGGCAGATGGTCACCGGCATCCCGCCACGCGTCCGAAATCGCGTCGACCAGCCGCCGCCCGGAAAGTATTCCGTAATGGACGGATGCCACGTCGTCGCGGCGAGACATTTTTTGATTTCGGCGTCCGCGATCTCCCAGAAGGGTTTCATGACTGGTTTGTTGCCGACGGTTTGTTCGCCTGTGCCATCGAGCGCGGCGGGGCCGGAATTAATGAGATGCAAAAAGCCGTCAGCCGCGGCTCCGGCCAGCTTATGGCCGGTGACGCGTTTCACGGCGGCGGCACTCCAATAAGTGCGGACATCGGCAAACACCTGAGCTGTGTTCGTTAGCAAATAGCCGAACAACATGCACGCGCCGTTGAGCGAATCATTCTCAGTGGCTACGATAAAGGGCGCTCGCGCTCCGTTCCAATCGAACGACGTGTTGAGAATGGCCTCCATGAAATCGCCGTTGGGAAGGTGATCGGTCCACTGGCGCTGGCCCTGGAAACCGGCGGCGATGGCGTTGTGACCGAGCGATTCCTCGCCGAAACCGTGTTTGGCCAGGCGCGTATTCCCAATCATCAGGTCGCGAGCGATGAGCGCCATCTTCACGGATATTTCCCATTCGCGGTCCAATTGAGCGCGTGAACGAGTCGTTTTCGGAGAATTGTAATCTTTTCCCTCTTTACAGTTGGCTTTCACCCATTCGAGTGCTTTTTCATATTCTGCGCGGTCAAAAATTTCGCGCTCGATTCGGCGCATAAATTCGCTCATGTCCACTGATTCGACCCTCATCCCGAGATAACTCTCGAAAAACTCAGGATTGACGATGGAACCAGCGATGCCCATCGAAACGCCGCCCATGGCGAGGTAGGATTTGCCACGCATGATCGCCACCGCCAGGCCGGCATGGCAAAAACGAAGAATCTTTTCCCGAACGTCGTCAGGTATTGTTTTGTCGCCGCCGTCCTGGACGTCGCGTCCGTAAATGCCGAAGGCGGGAAAGCCTTTTTGCGCATGGCCGGCCAGCACGGCGGCCAGATAAACCGCGCCGGGCCGTTCAGTGCCATTGAATCCCCAGACGGCTTTGGGAATTGTAGCATCCATATCCATGGTTTCGCTGCCGTAACACCAGCAGGGCGTGACCGTGAGCGAAACGCCGACGCCTTCGCGCGCAAATTTTTCGGCGCACGCGGCGGCCTCGGTCACGCCGCCAATGCATGTATCGGCGATGACGCATTCCACGGGTTTACCGCCGGGATACCGCAGTTCGTCGGCGATGAGTTTGGCGACGGATTTGGCCAGTTTCATCGTTTGCGATTCGAGCGATTCGCGCACGCCGCCCAACCGCCCGTCGATTGCCGGACGGATTCCAATTTTTGGCGGTTTTTTGAACAAGGGATTTTCCATAGATTAAATTATTTCAAATTGCCGATGGCCCGGCGGCGGTAATGTTCGTCCGGACGATTTTCGATGCGGTCGGACAGCGTTTCATCCAAAAATCGCGGGCCGCTGATCATGAAGGTGGCGGCCAGAATATTGGCCCATTTATCCAGCATGAGCGTCGTGTTAAGAACATCCCGCGGCGTTTGTCCCAAAATAACGGGACCGTGATTGAGCATCAGGATGACTTTGGGCGGAGCATTATGTTCGGCGATAAAATCACGAAGTGAGGCACGCAACGCCACGGCCAGCCTGATGCCGGGGTCAACATAAGGAACCACTGCAAGGCGGCGTCCGCAAACGACAATTGCGTCCGGGAAAATGTGATTAAGAAACGGGTCTGCTCCGAGTGTGTTGCATAGGATTTTCAGGACCGAAACCGGGTGAGTATGGCCGACCCACTTAGCGCCGCCTTCGCGCAGACAAATGGCGTGCAGGAAGGTTTCGACCGAAGGCAACCGTGCTTTTTTATCGGCGCACGAACTTTTAAGGATTTCGCGGACTTCGTCATCTGTCCTATCCGGAGAATCCAAAGCGTCGAAGATGGGTTGCATCCGCACCCGGGTAATGCCGTCGGCGTCAATATCGGCCAATTGGCTGCCGGAAGCCTTCACATAGAACTCGCCTCCGCCTAAATCGGCGCTCACGTTGCCTTCGCCGAGGATAGCCAATTGCCGGTCTTCCCGGCCCAGCTCGTGAGACAGGCCGATCAATTGTTTTAAGATGCCTGACGATCTCATAGGGCGTGCGCGACATTGTCGTAATGCCGTTGGAGTGCCGTCGAGCAAAAAATGGCACATCGTACAAACGTTCAGGTCCTGAAACCTTGACGGACCTGGCCCCGTCCACTTCACTGAATTAGCCAATAATCTATGAAACGTTCCATTACACCATTTTTACCCGGTTTGACAATGACAAGCCTTGCCCTGGCCACCGGCCTTTTTTTATTGCCGGCGAATTCCCGGGCGGAAGATTCAAATGATGCGTCCTTACAGATGTGGCAGCAGGATTACGGTCCCACGCACGACGCCCGAATGCAATGGTGGCGTCAGGCGAAGTTCGGCATGTTCATTCATTGGGGCGTATACTCAGTCCCGGCGGGAGTTTACAAGGGACAACCCGTAACGCACGCCGGCGAGTGGATCATGCGGACCGCGGACATTCCGGTGGCCGACTACGCCGCCTTCACAAAGCAATTTGACCCGACGAATTTCAACGCCGACCAATGGGTCCAAATCGCCAAAGCCGCCGGCATGAAATACATGGTCATCACCGCCAAGCATCATGACGGCTTTTGTATGTTTCACACACGCGTGGACGGTTACAATATTTACGACGCGACTCCCTGGCACCGCGATCCGCTCGCGGAACTGGCGGTGGCCTGCCGCAAGCAAGGCATCCGGCTCGGATTCTACTACTCCGAGGCGCAGGACTGGCATCATCCGGGCGGCGCGGCTGCGAACAAGAATCCCCAGGCCGACGTGGACGCGCAACATCATTGGGACCCGGCCCAGAAGGGCAGCTTCGACGAATACGTTGAGAAAGTGGATGTGCCGCAAATTACCGAACTGTTGAGCAATTACGACCCGGATACCCCGGCGGTATTATGGTGGGACACACCCATCGGCATGAACCCGGCGCGCGTGGAAAAGCTTTTGCCGCTGCTGAAACTAAAACCCGAGATTATCACGAACAATCGCCTGGACGAACATCATTTGACCGGGGATTACCAGACGCCTGAACAAAAAATTCCCACCAACGGCCTGGCCGGCGATTGGGAAACGTGCATGACCATCAACGGCACATGGGGATACAAATCCACCGATGAAAAGTTTAAAAGTGCCGAAACGCTGATTCACAATTTGGTGGATATTGCGAGCAAAGGCGGCAATTACCTGCTGAATGTCGGACCCACGAGCGCCGGCGAGATTCCGCAACCGGAAATCGAGCGACTCCAGGAAGTTGGCCAATGGATGAAAGTGAACGGCGATTCCATCTACGGGACCACCGCAAGTCCCTTTGGGCATCCTTTCGATTGGGGCCGCTGCACGGCAAAAATCATGCCGGACAAAACGATTTTATACCTTCACGTGTGGAATTGGCCGGCGGATGGCCAACTGAACTTGCCCAATCTCAAAAATCAAGTTGCCGCAGCCTATCTATTGAAATCCAGCCTTTTTGGCCGGCACTTGGCATTGAAACACACCAGCGACTCGGATGGCGTGATCGTCACGCTTCCCAATACTGCGCCTGACAAAATTTCCTCGACCGTTGTATTGGAAATCCAGGGGGCGCCGGAAATTGCCGGAAATTGAGCAGGTCCAGATGACCGGTACGGCCACCATCGGACAAAAATTCGATGGCCTTAGACGCGATTGTATAGGAAGCTGGAGCGTACCCATTATATGGATTTGAGCTCGAAGCTGGCAATGGTGACGGGCTGCCTTTTGATTTTATCGCCCGCCGCTTTCGGTGCGTCCACAAATTCCACGTGGTCCGTCCACAACTGGCGTACGAGCGAGGGTCTGCCAAACAACGACTTAATCGGGCTCGCGCAAACCGGTGACGGGTTTCTCTGGATGGCTACGTCCAGTCAAACGAGCCTCACGCGATTTGATGGCGTGCACTTTGAGAACATCCCGTTGCCGCGCGTCATGGCCACCAGGACTCAGAAACCCACCGCCCTTTTGCATAGCCGCTCAGGCGGTCTCTGGGTTGGAATGGACCACGGAGCGGTCGTTTACTACCACGGCGGCACGCCCGAGACAATCACAAATGGCATGCCGGATGAATCTGTCCAATCTCTCATCGAAGACGGATCAGGAACGCTGTGGATCCTGTACCGGGGCGGTGATGTTGGCCGGATAGAGGGGAACAAGGCTACTCGTCTCGGCGCAGCCGATGGTTTATCCGCACGCTACCAGACGTGGTTGGGGACGGATGTCGAGGGCCGTCTTTGGTTCGCAAGGTCAACCCAGGTCGGTATCTTTGAGGACGGACGTTTCAAGACGATGGCCCAATTGCCCTGGGCAGCCGGCGGACTTGCCGCAGCGTCCCCGGGTGGGGTTTGGATTGGCGCCAATGGCCATTTATTCCACTGCGACCGTGATGGCGCCCTGAGAGATTGTGGTGCATTTGCTTCGCAACCCTTGCATCATCCGACTCCATTGCTCGAAGATGCCCGCCATATGGTATGGATCGGTACGGGCAATTACGGACTATTTTGTTACAATGGTTCCGGATTTCAGAGCGTTCCGGTTTCGCACCATGAGATTTTGAGTATGTTCGAAGACCGCGAACAGGACCTGTGGGTCGGGACGCGTGGCGAAGGTTTGATCCGAGTCCACCCGCGCACAGTGGAATTGGAAGGCACTGAAAGCGGCTTGCCGTCCGACCCGGTTCAATCGTTGTGCGAGGACAAAGAAGGCCGGCTTTGGGCATCGGCTGAAAATGGCTCAGTCGTTTGCCAGAGTAATGGAATGTGGAGCACTCCCGATTCTCACGGCAACCACGGCGACATGGGTTTTACCTCATGCGTGGCAGCGGGGGCCGACGGCAGCGTCTGGATTGGCACGCAAAGCGGTTTGCTTCATCAGTGGCGAGACGGCCAATTGACGACGTTTCGGGAGTCAGACGGCCTTGCTGGACGCCTAATCCACTCCGTTTTTGTCGCGAAGTCAGGCGACGTCTGGCTGGGCGAGGAAGACCCGGAAGCCATTCAGCGGTTTCGTGATGGAAAATTCTATACTTTTAATTTGCCGGAGACGTTGCACGTGCTCCGCGCCGTAGCCGAGGACAGTGCTGGAAACATCTGGGTTGGTTCGTCGTCAGGAAGATTGCTCCGGATCACCGGCAACCAGATGGACGATAAAACGGCCCTGACGATGATCCAGCCGATCGCAATCCGTTGTCTGCATTCTGCTTCGGACGGCGCTTTATGGATTGGTTATGCCGGTGGCGGCGTGGGACGATTGAAGGACGGAAAATTTAAACGGATCAGTATCGCGGAGGGTCTTTCGGACGGTTATATTTCGCAAATTCTCGCTGATGGTCGTGGCTGGATGTGGTTTGGCGCCGATAGTGGCATCTTCAAAGCCCGCGAGCGCGACCTGCAAGACGTTGCCGAAGGCCGGGCGCAGCGCGTTGAGTGCATTCGTTGCGGCCAGGATTTGCCCGCTCTGCAGGCGAATTTTGGACGGTCATCAGACGCGCTTCGCAGCCGGGACGGGCGGCTCTGGATGCCCATGCTCACCGCGCTGGCCGTTATTAACCCCGTGGACATTCCCGAAGATGAAACGCCGGCAAATCCGCTCGTGGAACAAGTGCTTGTGGATGACACTATCTTCGCCTCCTATGGGGGCGCGGTGCCGCCGCGAGGCGCCATCGATTTACGAAGTGGTGGCGTGCAACTGCGGCTGCGTCCGGGCCGTCATCGCCTGGAATTCAATTTTACGGCTTTGTGTTTCAGCGCCCCTGACAACGTCCAGTTCCGCTACCGGCTGGATGGGTTTGATACTCGATGGATCGATGCCCGAACTCAGCCCGACGCGGTTTACCCGCAGCTTTCGGCGGGTAACTATGAATTTCAAGTGACTGCCTGCAATTGCGACGGCATATGGAGCGGAACCGACGCCCGTGTCGCATTTTCAATTGCGCCGTTTTTCTGGCAGACTTGGTGGTTTCACCTGGCAGCGTTCATCGTATTCACCGCCGCAGTCGCCGCCATTGTTCGTTACGTTTCGCATCGCCGTTTGCGCCTTCGTTTGGCATTGCTTGAACAACAGGACGCCTTGAACAAGGAGCGCATGCGCATTGCGAAGGATTTGCACGATGACCTGGGCACGCGCCTCACAAAAATTGTTTTACTGAGCGGGCTCGCGCAGAGAGACCAAACCGCGCCGCCAAAGCTCGGGGAACATCTCAGGAAACTTTCCTCTGCCGCTCATCAGGTCATCAATTCTCTCGATGAAACGGTCTGGGCCGTCAATCCGCGCAACGACACCCTCCCGCATCTGATCAATTACATCGGCCGCTTCGCCGTCGAATTTTTGAAAACCGCGGAAATCCCGTGCGCCGTTGATTTGCCGGAATGTCCTCCCAATTGGGTGGTCCCGGCCGCCGTGCGCCATAATTTATTTCTGTCCGTGAAAGAAGCTTTGAACAACGTTGTGCGGCATGCCAATGCGCGTGCAGTCCAACTGCGCATTACCGCAACCGAAGAATTTCTGGAACTGTGCATTGAAGACAACGGTTGCGGATTCGGGCAAACCACGGACACTAACGGCGGCGATGGCCTCCGCAACATGCGCCAGCGTATCGAGGAAATCGGCGGCCGATTCAAATTGTACAGCCGGCCGGCATCAGGAACCAAAATTATTTTCACTTGCCCTTCTAACGGCAATTGAACGAAATCGTCAGAATGGCCATTAACGTTTGCATTATTGAGGATGACCGCGAAACGCGTGAAAGCCTCGTGGAATTGCTCAACGGCGCGCCCGGTTTACGCTGCGTGGGCGACTATCCCGCCGGGGAGATGGCCCTGCGCGACATTCCCGCCCAAAAACCCGCCGCCCAAAAACCGGATGTGGCGCTCGTGGACATTAATCTGCCCGGCATGAGCGGCATCGAATGCGTGGGCAAACTCAAGGGTCTCCTTCCTTCAATGGAGGTGCTGATGCTGACGACCTACGAAGACAATGATTTGATCTTTAATTCTCTTCGCGCGGGCGCAAAAGGTTATTTGTTGAAAAAGATGGCCCCCACCGAATTGATTGAGGCGATCGGCCAGGTCCACGCCGGCGGCGCGCCCATGCCCATGCAAATCGCGCGCAAAGTCGTCCAATATTTTCAAAACCTCGGCGCGTCCGCCAATGAAGTCGAAAAACTGAGCCCGCGCGAACTCGAAATCCTGGCGTTGCTGGCCAAGGGCGCCTTTTACAAGGAGATTGCCGACGCTTTGAAAATCAGCATCAGCACGGTCCGCACGCACATCCAGCACATCTACGAAAAGCTTCACGTGCAATCCCGCACCGACGCGGCGCGAAAGTACCTCGACGGCAGATATTAGGATAACTTCTCAAGACATCGGATAAATGTCCGATGGTGCGCTGACCGGCTCCGTGCGAAACTTTGTCCGTAATCCCGCTTGTGAAATCGGCAATCAAAAAACCGGAGCCTTTGGCGCGGCATATAAATGGCCAGAAAAACGCGCGCGCCAATGGGGTCGCATCCGCCCGGTTTACGCAAACAGTTGAATATCCCGTCGCAAACGGCCATCGCGACGAACCGGCCGGCATCGCTAAACTCAGCCCGCGCCAACTGGAGGCCGTTAATTTGCTGTTCAAGGGACTATCCTACCGGGAAATCAGCCAGAGCCTGGGCATCAGCCTGTTCACTGTGCGCACCCATTTGCATTCGGCGTACAAGAGACTCCAGGTTAAATCGCGCGGCCAGGCCGTTGCCAGGATACTTCGCGAAACTTCCCGGGATCTGGATGCGCTCCGCGACGGCCACAAATCCGACATGCTTTCTTCACGCGGCGCTGCTCAAACGATTTTGTCGAAAAGGTGAAACTCTTCGATGCAGAAATTTCATCATCAACCTATGCGAACGGAACGTAGGACACATGTTCTAGGGCGAACGTTGTCTGGCAGGACTGTCGTGCGCCGTCTAAATTCGTTGCAGTCCATGAAATTGCCTGTCAGAAATTCTCATCGTGCGGGCTTCACGCTCATCGAATTGCTGGTGGTCATTGCAATCATCGCCATATTGGCGGCAGTATTATTGCCGGTATTGGCCGCCGCCCAACGCAGGGCGCAGGAAGCCACATGCATCAATAATCTTAAACAATTGGCCGCGGCGGATATTTTATACGTCGGTGACTTTGGCAAATTCATTCAGTCACAGGCCGATCCTCAGTATGGAAATAATGCCGAATGGATGGGCTCGCTGATAGATTTTTTCTCCGAAAGCACGAATGGTTTGATCTGCCCTGCGGCGCAGAAGCCCGCGCCGCCTGGCACGCCTGGCGTAACCACGGAAGGAGCCGGCCAAACGGGCACGGCGAACAATTGTTATGTTCGCAGCCTAAGTGACGGAAATCCACCGGGTACGCTCGGCTGGGCAAACATTTGTTGCAGTTACCAATGCAACGGCTGGCTTTACACCGCTGGCACCGGCACTGGACAGGGCGATGGCAACAGCCCAAATGACGGATGCTCAGAAGAAGCTCACAGCGTTGCCGATCCTTTTTGGTATTACGGCAAAGATTCTTCCATGGAACAACCGGTCAATACTCCGTTTTTTGTGGATGGCGTGTGGTGCGATGCCTGGCCGAATGAACAGGACAGTCCGGCCCAAAACCTTTATACCGGTCAATATGGCGGTTTTCATGACAATGAAATGGGACGTTTCACCATTCAGCGGCACGCTGTCAATGCCGGAGCCGCATCGCGCAGCTATACCACCGCCTGGCAGTTTGGCCCGCCCAAAGGCATGGTGAATCTCGGAATGGGTGATGGGCACGTCGAATCAAGCCGATTGATCAACTTGTGGAATTACAATTGGCATAGGCACTGGAATCCCGGCATAGCTAAACCTGGCATTCCAAAACAAAACTGACCAGGCGCGCCGCCAAATTACAAAACGCCCGCCGTCAGATCGTAATTTGCAGCGTTTTTTAAATACGAAAAAGACCGGCCTTAGAACAAACATCTGATAGCGATCGGTTACAGTTATTGTTAAGCTTACTAAACAAATCCCTCGACATTATGAGCACGATATCCCGTATTTCCCTCAAGCCAATTGCGCCTCGCGCCATTTTTTGCATCGGTCTTCTCAGTGTCGCCGCGACGCTTCCGGCGGGAGCCGCGAACCAAATCTGGACCGGCGGCGGCGCGGACAATTTTTGGGAGACGAGCGCCAATTGGTTGGGTGGTGGCGGCATATCGCCGGGAGATTCGCTCTTTTTCGGCGGCACGATTCGCAATAACACGACAAACAATTTCGCGACGGGCACGGCGTTCGACAACATAACGTTTACTGAGCCTGCCGGACCGTTCTCGCTTAACGGCAACGCGATTTCTCTTGGCGGCAATATCACCAACAATCAAGTCGTAACCATAGAACTCATGACTCTGCCAATCGCGGTGGCAGGGACGCCCATTGTGGATGTGACTTCCAATGGCGTGCTGACGATCGGCGGAATTGTTTCAGGCCCGGGCGGATTGACCAAGGTGGACGGCGGACAACTCAATTTGACCGCAGCCAACACATTTGCCGGGCCGTTGAGCATCCTGGGAGGATCGGTTGCCGCAGGCGCCGATGCGAACCTCGGCGCGGCTCCGGTTTCGGCGACACCCGGCGACATTGTCATTAACGGCGGTGCATTGCATGCGACGAGCTCCTTCACCATCAACGCCAATCGCGGCATTGCCGTCGGTTCCGCAAGCGGCGGGAGTGGCACTATCCAGGTGGACACAGGCAGCACCTTGACTTACAGCGGGGTCATCGCGAACAATGGTGGCAGCGGCGGATTGTCCAAGTCCAGCTTTGGCGGCCTGGTGCTCTCGGGCGCCAATACCTATACCGGCCCTACGGTTATCCAAAATGGACTGCTTACGTTGAACTTTGGAGCAGCGGCCGCGCCGGGCAATAACATCATTTCAGGCAGCTCGCCGCTGACGGTCGGCGGCGCAACCGCAGGCGTGGGGCAGGTAAACTATGCCGCGCTTTTATTGAGCGGCGCGGCAGGCGCGGCTAATTCGCAAACGTTCAACGGCACGCTCATTGCCCCGGGCGGGGAATTCATTGAGGCGACCAATGGCACAGGCGGCTCGGCAACCCTGGCGTTGGGCCCCCTGGCGCACAATGTAGGCGGCACGGTTGTTCTCATTCCGCCAGCCAGCGGCAATATCACGACGATTTCGGGAAATAACAACGGCATTCTCGGCGGCTGGGCAACCATCGGCAGCGGCGCAAACCAAAACGGCGTATTGATGGGTACCAATTTTGCGACCGTTGGGCCGGGCGGCGTGATTACCAATTACTACGGCTATTTCAATTACAGTAGTGGGTTTATGGCGGGACAGGTAGGCCCGGGGACGAACTTGTTTTTCAGCCCGTCGGCCTCGGCCCAGGTTGCGCCGGTAAACACGGACAATTCCGGCACGACGACAGATGTCAACTCGATAAAGATATTGAGTCCGGTGACATACAGCGGCATCTACATCGGGCCGGGCAACACGCTCCGGCTTGGCCAATACGGCGGCATTCTCGCACAGGAAGGCGCAGCCGCGCCGGTACTGACTCTTGGCGGTGTCAACGGTAGCGTGCAAAGCGGAAACGGCGCAACCGGTTCGCAGGACGTGGGCACTCTGACCGCCGGCGGCGCGCCAAACACACCCGGTGAAATCGATTTGACTATCAATAACAACAATGAAACTTCCGGCTCTTTTATTATTGAAAGCACAATTACCGATAACGGCTCTGGACCGGTAACGTTCGTCAAAGCCGGGCCGGGACCGATGAAATTGGACGGGCATAACACATTTTCCGGCGGGCTTTACATTCTTCAAGGCCGCCTGCAACTTGGCGGCACTGAAATCGGCGCTGGCAATCCTGGCGGCGGCGGCACCGGCCCGATTTACGTCTATCCGGGCGCCGAGTTGTTCCCCAGCGGCGCGGGAACCAATGCCATCACCAACAATATTTATATTTCCGGCAACGGTGTAAGTGACGGGGTGGGCGCAATTCGCTTGAGCGGTGTTTTTTCCAACGGCGTCATTTCGCTTATCGGCGATTCCCGATTGGGCGGCGGCGGGGCAGGTGGCGTTCCCATTTATGATAGGATTACCGGCTCATTTAATTTGGATTTTGGCGCGACTGGCAATTCCGGCGGCGGCGGCAATGTGGCGGTCCTCTATAATCCCGCCAACGACTGGTCGGGCAATACGACGATCGTCGGCCGAACGGGGAGCAGCGCCGGCAACACGATTTTGCGGAACGGCGCCAGCGACGTCATTCCCGATGGCTTTGGCAAAGGCAACGTCATTTTTGGCAACAGTGGAAATACTAAAAGCAGCACGGCGTGGGATTTGAACGGCTTTAACGAAACCATCAACGGGCTGGTTTCCGCCGGGACCGTCCCCTCTCTGATGTTCATTACCAACAGCGCGGCCAGCACGCTTTCGACACTCACTCTGGGCAATAACGATCAATCCGGCACGTTCTCCGGCTCAATCGGCGGCAATCTGGCGCTGACAAAAATCGGGGCGGGAGTCGAGACCTTGACCGGAACGAACGCCTACGCGGGTGTGACGACGGTGGACGCTGGAACGCTCGCGTTGAGCGGAAGCGGCGCGATCGCCGCCGGAAACATATTGATTAACTCCGGCGGGACCCTGGACGTCACAGCCCTTGCCGCCGGGTTTACCAACCCAATTCCCCTGGCCGTGAACGGTGGAACTTTCACCGGCAATGCAACCGTCGGCGCACTGGCCACGACTAATGGCATGCTCACGCTGAATGTGACTGAAACCGGTCCGGCAAATATCACTGCCACCTCGCTGACGACTGGAGGCACGACCAACATCATTAATATCGCTTCCGTTGCCGGAGTGACCGGCTATCCGGCGCAATTTACACTTATTCAATACACCGGTTCTCTCAACGGAGCCGGAAATAATTTTGGCATCGGCAGCGTGCCCAGTCCTGTCACCCTCGGCTATATTTCAAACGACGTCGCAGATTCGCGCATCGTCCTGGTCTTGATAAACGGCCCGAAAACACTAACCTGGACAGGTACCGATCCGTTCAACCCGATTTTCTGGGACCTGGACACTACAACAAATTGGATTTCCTTTAAGGGTTCGCCCAGCCAGGCGCCTGCGGCGTTTAACACGGAAGATTCAGTTTTGTTCGACGACACTGCGTCCACGAACGTTGTCGAATTGGTTTCTGGTTTGGAGCCCGGCAGCGTCACGATCAATAATTCCGTGCTCAATTATACCTTCGAGGGCCTCGGCGCGCTCTCCGGCACGATGAGTTTGACCAAATCAGGCGCCGGCTCGGCCACTTTTCTCGAAACCGGCGGCGACAGTTACAAAGGCGCCATTGCCGTCAACGCCGGCACGATGACTTTTGGCGCGGACAATGCTATTTCCGGCGGGATGACCATTAGCAACGGCGCGACGGTGCAAGTCGGCCTGAACACTGGAACGGGAACCTTGCCCGGCGGCAACATCGTCAATTCCGGCAGCGTCATCTTTGATCGCGGCGCTGACCTGGCCGTGCCCAATGTGATTTCCGGGCCCGGCAGCTTATCGAAGCTGGACCTAAACGTATTGACCTTGAGCGGCGCGAATACATTCACCGGCGAGGTGGCCGTTGCGGCGGGAACCTTGCAGGCCGGCAACGCCTCGGCATTGGGAACCGCGGACGGCGCCACGGTGATTAGCAGTGGCGCGACCCTCGACGTCAACGGCCAGACACTTCAAACGGAACCAGTCGTCGTTTCCGGCACGGGAGTAGGCGGCAATGGCGCGATTATCAACTCCGGCGCGGACGACCTCACGGCGCTGGGCAACGTCACGCTGGCCGGCAATACTTCCGCCGGCGGCAACGGCGGACGCTGGGACATTCGCGGTGGCTCGGCGGTTTTGTCCACAACCGGCAATCCTTATTCGTTCACCAAAATTGGAACCAATTACGTCGCCATTGTCGGCATTAGCGTGGACGGGTCCCTGGGAGACATTAACGTCATGTCCGGGTTGTTGAGCATCGAGACCAACACCAGCAGCCTGGGGGATGGGTCACATGCACTGACGGTTTCCGCAGGGGCGACGCTCCAATTTTATAATACGTCGACAACTTACAACAAACAAATGACTCTAAACGGCGACGGTGTGACCACCACGTTGAATTGTCTTGCCGGCGCATTTAACTCGTTTAGCGGCCCCGTCACTTTGAACGGCGCCTGTATATTCAATTCAGGGACCGCCGCCGCGCTGACACTGTCCGGCTCGATGTCCGGCGCCGGCAGTTTGCTCAAGATTGGTCCGGGCACGAATACGATTTCCGGCGGCGCGGCGTTTACCGGCGGCACGACGCTTAGCAATGGCACGCTCGTGGTTGACGGCAATTTGTCGGGCACTGTGACGGCCAACCCGGGGGCGACGCTGGCGGGCAATGGAACGGCAAGCGGAACGGTCACGGTTTCCAGCGGCGCCGTTTCGCCGGGGGACCCGGCTACTTCGTCCATTGGCACGCTCAATGTCGGAACACTCTCGTTGAACAATTCGGCTGTGGCTCTCGACCTTTCATCGTCGCCGGTTCCAACCTCCGGCAACGATTTGCTGAACGTGACCACCAGCCTCTCGTTGAGCGGAAGTAATACGCTGGTCATTTCTCCCATTACGTTTATGAACGTGGGCGATCAATACACCGTGATCCAATACGCGGGCGCGCCGTTCCCCAGTTCCATCACGAACAACCTGGGTGTCATTTCCACCAAAGCCGGATTTTCCTTCAGCATTGTCGACCCGGGAACAACGCCCGGCGCGATAAAAGTCCAGGTCGTGACCGCTCTCGGAAATGATTTTTGGACCGGTGCGGCGTCGTCCACTTGGGACACGAGTTCCATCAACTGGACCCGGAACGGAAATCCGGCAAATTTCAACAGCGGCGACTTCGCGAACTTCACAGATACCTCCGCGGTTACCAATGTCATCCTGTCCAGTCCGATAACCGCCGGTGGCACCACCGTTAGCGCCAGTTCGGAAATTTATAATTTCACCGGCAGCGGAAAATTGACCGGCGCTGGCGGATTGAACGTCTCGGGCAACGGGTTGATTATTGCCAACAGTGGCAGCAACGATTTCAGCGGCCCGATAGTAATTAACTCGGGCGCGTTGATCATTGGCAATGGTTCGACGAACGGCAATGTTGGTTCAGGTATCATCACCAATAACGGTTCAATTATTTTCAACCGTACCGACAACGGCCTGGACCTTAACAACGTCATCATGGGTTCCGGCAGTTTGACCCTGGTGACAAATGGCGCCGTCACGCTTGGAGGCGCCAGCACCTTTTCCGGCGGCGCGAATGTGTTGCTGGGCACCGTTCGAGCGGCCAGCAGCGGTTGTTTGGGCGGCAGCCTGGGCAACGTGACCGTCAGCCCGGGCGCGACACTCGATGTCACGAACTCGGCGAATTTGAGCGCAAAACAAATCTATGTTTCCGGCACCGGAGTCAACGGGAACGGCGCTATCATCAACGACAGTGGCAATGCCACATTTATCGGCCCAAACATCGCGAATGTGACATTGAACGGCGACACAACCTTCGGTGGCTCCGGCCGGCTCGATTTCCGCGCCAGCGCTGCCACTAACACAGACGCGATTTTATTAGGCGGCTTTAATCTGACGAAAATCGGCACGAATCAACTGCAATTTGCCGGCGTGCAAATTGACCCGTCGCTCGGCGCGATTAATGTTGGCGCCGGCACGTTCGGCATCCAGTGGCAAATGCCCGGCCTCGGAAATCCGGGCCAGAACCTGAGCATTTCCAACGGCGCCACATTCACGATGTTTGACTTGTCCAATGCCGTTAGCAAAGTCCTCGTGCTTAACGACGGCTCAACCGTCTACAATCAACATGGCACAAATACGTTCTCTGGTCCGGTCACGTTGATTGGCACAAACACGTTCAACATTGGAGACGCTGCCCTGATTTTGAACAATACACTCAGCGGCGCGGGCAGTTTGCGAAAGACCGGCGCGGACCAATTGGTTCTGTCATCAGCGGCCGATACGTACACGGGCAACACGTATGTAAACCAGGGAAGCCTCGTGCTGTCCGATGTCGCGACAATTTCCAGCACTCCGGCGATTATCTTGTCGGGTGGGACAATCGATGCGACCGCGCATAATGACGGCATGCTGACGGTCGGGAGCGCCGGCAGCCAAACGCTTGCGGGCGGCGGCACAATTCGCAGCAATCTCCTCGAAGATTCCGGCTCCTTTGTTAACCCCGGCAATGGCGTCGCGCCGGCGCATTTATCCGTCCCTGGCTCCGCCACACTCAATGGTACGATTGTTCTGGACCTCAACCGCACCGCCGGAGCCGTGACCAACGACGAAATTATTTGTCCATCCATCACCGCCAGCGGCGCGCTCATCGTGACGAATCTCGGACCGGATCTCATTACGAGCAATAGTTTCCAATTGTTCAGTGTTCCAGT
>DASYYL010000008.1:0-16079 GCA_035933915.1 Verrucomicrobiia bacterium | reverse complement strand
GCAGTGCCCTGATTCGGATAACCAGCAGCGTTATTAATAAAAAAGTTGTCATAAATCTCGCAAGCCCGCCCCCCCCTGATACGGCCGCTCGACTCGGTGCCATGGAACTGAAAAATCATGTTAGTGATTGAGTTGTATCGGAAAACCACACGCGTACCAGCGCGAGCGTCGTTGACAGCACTCCAATAATTTGGTCCGTTATACGAGAAGCCGCAATCTTCTATATAAATCCACCAATTGGTAGTGCCGTACGTCACAGGCGTCGCATAGGACACATCGCCATATTCATTCTCTCCGTCCTGTGGGGTGTAGCCACCAAGCGCTCCATTATAACACAGAATTTGATTTGCAAAGTTGGTTGTAGCAAATTGGTCGTGGTCAAGGCATCCATAAGCGCCCTCATCAAACAAAACCCCAACATCCGACAGATTCCAAAACACGCAGTCCGTCACATGACAGACAGGGCACCAGCCATGAAATTGTATTTCGGAATCGTAATCTGCATACGTTTGTTCATCCTCAAATTCAAATCCACTCAGTTCGCATTGGGTGTAATTTGAAACGGTGTTCCATTGAATCAGCCCCCCGTTTTGAGCCTCGTAAGCTGTTGTCGGAATATCGTTAATAATGATCGTCTTTGCACTGCCCGCGCCAGCCAGCGAAATATTGTTGTTAATGATCAAAGGACTTGTCCAGATAGTGGTTCCTGCAGGAAGCTTGACTTCTTCACCAGGCGAAGCCGCATTGATGGCGGCCTGAACGACACTCTCAGAGAGGCTGGTGAGGTTGCTTACTGTTAATTGGGCCTTCACTGGGGCGCACAAGCCGAAAACGAGGAGGATTGATAGAATCTGCGGAAGTCGAACAACACTGTTCACGGTCGGACGATGGGCAAAGTTCGAGAAAGACGCTGGATGTGGCGAAATCATGGACGCTGCTTATGTATGACAGCGGTGTCAATTTAGCAGAGGCCATGCCAGAATGAAATGAGTCAATCTTCGATTTCCAAGACATTAAAGCGCAAATGGTTTTGTGCATTGAATATTGGTGCCTCGCCTTTGGCTTCCGCAGCCTCATTTGCAGAATGCAACGTCTCAATTCGTGACAATACCTGTTTGATTGTTTGCCATTAGACTTCGCGCTTTGGCTCCCGCCAGCGCCATTCCTGCTTCCGAAGGCTCTGGCTCGGCAGCCTGCGCAGCAGCGGCCAATTCGGGCCTGGGATAATCCATGGCAATGAGGAAAATCATAAAATAAACCGGATCTATCGAGCGGAACGCCGCTTCCGTCCAGCCATAAAACAGCGCTGCCACCAGAAACGCCAGCCGAAACCGGCCCCAATTGACTCCATCAACCAGGTCCCGGTGCGCCTTTAGATAAATCACAATGAACCAACCGAGCAAAAGAAACAAACCTGCCAGCCCCAGATTCAAATAAGTATCAAGGTAGGCATTGTGCGCCTCGTTGGGGACAAAACTCCATCCGGGCCAAAAGCTCTGCTTTATGTGCTCACCCAGCCAGAAGCTTTCATAACCGGAGCCCAATATCGGGTTGATATCGACGTGGAGCAATTGAGTCCAGATCACGGTCCGGCCAGAGAGAGTCGGGCTCTTGCCCAAAAACTGAACCATGGCGCTATAAATCCCAAAGCATTCTTCGGCGACAACACCAATAATTACCGTGCCCAGGAGATAAGCGCCAATATACCGGGGATTTACGCGAGAAGAAGCGAGAAAAACCATCAAGGCCGAAGCTATGAAAAACGAAACCATCGAAGTTGAGCTGTGTGCCATATCAAACAGCCAGAAGATCATATAACCGAAGAGAGCCATTAGTAACAGCTCGTTTCGCCGCTCCGGGCTCTTCGGCGAACTCCACACCTTTGGCAGATACCAAACCAGGCAGGCACCGATAATGAAAAGGTCCAATCCGAGCATGTTCTTGTTGCCCGCTATGCCATGATTTTCGCCAGTGCCAGTCCATTGATCGAACCCCCGACCCCATTGCGGATAGTATTTTATAAATACAATCGAAATCGGAACCCAGACGTAAGCACAATACTTCATTAAACGAACTACGGCTTGCTCTGGGTCAGGTTCCGTAAGAACAATGAGGACCATTGTCGGAGTCCCGAGATCCTTTATCCACCGTTTGAGCGCGACAAACGGATAATCTGACCACAGAATCGCAAGAAGACCGTAAACTAGGAAAACCGTCATCCAGCGGTTGTTCCGTACAATCACTGAAAGACTCACCCGCCTTTGATAAAGAACATAAAAGCCTAATGCGATCAAGACCTCAAAAACAGCGCCATCAATAGGGCTTCCATCCTGCACGCTGGCTGCCCCCGCCACATGGAAGCCAAAAATGTTAAGCCAATCGGAAAAAGCCCTTGAACCGGTAAGGAACAGCCAAATGACTGGCAGCCAAAGCGCGCCAGCCGCGCTGCGTTGTACCCGAAATTCGCGCCGAAAGAGCAATGCGATAAAGCCAAGGGTCAGCCACGTCGCGACAGCAGGAGGAAGGTGCAGGCCCATTGCTTTTGTTCAGAATTGAAAATAGATGAACGGACTCGCATCGGTTGCGCCGAACGCGACGATAAAGAACAGCAGAGCTCCATAGCCAACCGCGCGCGCGAGCACCGGCCGCTTTGAAATATCCTCAAACCAGTTGAAATCTTTCGGCACAACCACGTGTGCGAGAAATACAACGCCCACTGCCGCCAGGATGTAAGGCGACATAAACCGGACACCGCTATGGTTCCAGGTAACGATCCGGCCGAGGTATTGCCAGCCGACAATCCACGAGTGCTCGCGAAAGAAAATCCAGCCCACCAGGACCACGAATAATGTCAGGAGCCTGGCAAAGAGGCTCCATGCAAGCCGAAAGAGCGAATATTTATCGAGGCCTGCAAGCGGATTCCAGTTTTTCCACGCCCGGTGAACTGCCAGCGACGCTCCATGGAGCCCTCCCCAAAAAACAAAGTTCCAGTTTGCCCCATGCCATAAGCCGCAAAGCAGCATGGTTGAGAGAAGGTTCGCATAAGTCCGCGCCGTTCCCTTGCGATTGCCCCCAAGGGGAATGTAAAGATAATCCCGGAACCAACTGGAGAGAGAGATGTGCCACCGCCGCCAGAACTCGGTAATGCTCAGGGAACTATACGGCATTTGAAAATTCTCCGGGAAATGGAAACCCATCATCCGCGCGCATCCAATGGCCATGTCCGAATAACCTGAAAAATCGCAGTAAATTTGGACCGCATATCCGAGAACTCCCTGAAGCAGCGTCACGGCGTCGTAGTTTCCCGGGGCGGCGAATATCATGTCCACATGCGGGGAAATCTGGTCGGAAATCACAATTTTCTTTACCGCGCCCATTGCAAACTGCGCCAGACCTGATTCGAATTGCTGGACACTGGCCCGCACTCGTTGCGCAAATTGCGGTAATAGGTTCGCGGCTCGATTGATGGGACCCGCCAAAAGTTGCGGGAAAAACGCCACAAAGAGCAAAAAATCCCGCAGGCTATGACAAGGCTTAATGTTCCGGCGGTACGTCTCAATCGTATACGTCATGCTCTGGAAAGTGAAAAAGGAGATTCCGGCGGGAAGGATGATGTCCAAATGCCGCTGGGACACGTGAAAGCCGAACAGATCGACACCACTTGCCAGGTTGGCAAGGAAAAAATTCGTGTACTTAAAAAAACCGAGAACGCCCAGGTTGGCGACTATGCTGACGGCGAGCAAGCATTTGCGTTTTCGCTCGTTTTCGATTCGGCCCAGACCGACTCCAACGAAATAATCCGTCAATGACGTGGCAAGAATGAGAAAGCCGCAAGGCACGCTCCAGCTCATATAAAAAATATAGCTGGCCGCCAGGAGGAACCATTTTTCCGCATTAAAGCTGCGCAGACAGCTTCGGACGCTCAAAACCAACGCAAAAAACAAAATAAATTCGAATGAAGTAAAAATCATAGCTGATGAGGTGATTGCTTCAGCCAGGCTTCAACAATTCCAGTTGTCTTCTGGTCCCCATATACATTCATGTGGACGATGTCGCAGAAATTGCTTCCCGAATCCAGGCCGGCCACCCGATCCAGGCGCAACCACTCAACTTTCGGATAGCGATGCTGTGCCTCGGCAATGGCGCCCTCAAACTCATTACTCAATTCCGAGGTCATGAATTGTTTCGAGTACCATGAAGAAACCGGCACAACTACAACGATGGTCGGCCCTCTTTCACATCCATATTGCAACATTCTCAAAAAGGCCTGGAATTTCTGACCATTAAATGCGTCTTTGCCTTGAAAACTGGCGCGCGTTGACGCAATTATGCCCGCAAGTTCCGATTGAGACAAACTCTCGATATGCTGCAAACGGTAACTATCCGCTACTTTCTCCTTGCCGACTTCCAATATAGGACCCGCCGGAGTGTCCGAAGACTCGGCAGAATGGTGAAGCAAACCGTGAATTCTTTTGTTTATTAATCCCATTATATCCCGCGAACGACCGATCGTCGGGAACAACGCCCGAAGCCAGCTAAAGGGATATTCACTGATGGCTCGTTTCGAGTAGCTCCAGCCCGCATGAATAGCTATGAGGCTTTTAATCGTTTCGCTCAATGGGACCAGGGCAGCCCGGAAATCCGAGACATTGGCCTCATCCATGTCGAAAGCCGAAATTACAATATACGTCGTACGTGCCTGGGGCACTTGCTTTTGGAGTTGTTGGAATTCATACGGCGATCCGCGAGCCACGCCCCAGGCCCGGATTTCCGTGTGTGTTTGCTCGGCGATTTTATTCCAATCAATGTCGTAATCTGAAAGAGAAGAACCGGCCTTGAAGGCAGGAGGCTGGCCGTTCGGTTTTCCAAAGACAAAAGGCTCGCTTACCGTTGTTTTTATCTTTGTCCAGTCAATCAGCAAATGACTGCCAATCGTGGCAATGACGACTGCCACAACCAAAACGAAAGTGAATTGCCAAATGCGATTCATTGGCCAACTACTGGAAGGTCACTCCTGGTTTCCCGTCGGCATCGGCCACGCCATTGAATTTCCCAATAAAAACGGACATTTTCCATCCAAAATGCTTCGTT
The DNA here is from genome assembly GCA_035933915.1 of Verrucomicrobiia bacterium. Lineage (GTDB taxonomy): Bacteria > Verrucomicrobiota > Verrucomicrobiia > Limisphaerales > UBA11358 > UBA11358. Next base: position 10,988 of record DASYYL010000008.1, on the reverse strand, counting down.
TCCTGTTTGCACTCCCGATAACCAAAAAATGTGTCATACCGGGCCAAAGGACTCATCCTCATCGTCATCGTCATCCTCACTTGCCCCGCTTAGCGTCCGTGGCGTGAGAGCCATCATGATAAAAATTCAGCCCGTTGTGTCCATTCTGTCAAAAACGCCTCGTTCCCAATTCATCCTGCCAAAATATTCAAATTTCCCAATAAAACCGCGCATTGTGCCCTGAATTTCGCTCTCGTTTCTCGTTGCCACGCCTATACTCAAAAAATGTGCATATAGGGCAAAAGGGCAATCATCCTCGTCCTCGTTCTCGAAACGGCCGGAGGGGAATCATCCTCACTTGCCGCCCCGTAGCTTGGCGAAGGCGGATCGTTTCCGGCAAACGCCGTCAAAATCCCTCATAACCCCAATAAAATTACGCTTTTTCCCAAAAATCCGCCTTCGTTTCTCGTTGCCACGCCTATACTCAAAAAATGTGTCATACTCAGTCTGCCCTCTCTGTGTTCTCTGCACTGCTATATGTCGATTTCACTCATTTCCGCGAGGATTCTTCCTTCGTCCTCGTCCTCGTCCTCGCATGCCCGCCGTAGCTCTGCGAGCTGGCGTACCCTCGCTTTCAATAAATCGCCTCATTCCGACGTTGCCCGCCGCGCCGAAGCTCGGCGCGAAGGCGGGTCCTCGATCTTGGTTCCAATGGATGATGATTCAGTTGAGACTTCGCCGCGCTGCGCTCTCTGTGGTTAGTTCAGTTTCGGGGCAGGCATTCGACGTTCGACGTTCGTTGTTCGACGTTTGCCTCGTTTCCCTTGATCACCAACAAAAACCTCAATTTTTCAGGGAATTCTGTCGATTCCGCCTTCGTTTCCTTTTTGCATTCCATATATCAAAAAAATGTGTCATAGCCCCCCAATACCACCTCAAGTTTTACCAACACTTTGCGCCTTCGGCTCATTTGAGATAACCGGCTCGTTGGTAGGAAAGAGAAAGCCATAAGCGTCCAATAATTTCCTGCTCACCACAGACCACTGGAGATCCGATTCCACTCGTTTACGCCCAAATTCGCCCAACTCCTTGCGCATGGATGGGGAGTCCATGAGTTTGCTGATAGCCTCGGCAAATATCATCTCGTCATTGGGCGGCACATAGACTGCCGCCGATTGCGCGGAGAACCGCGTTTCCTTCAGGTCAAACGTGACAATGGGCTTGGCATAGGCCATATACTCCATGACTTTAATCCAGGTGGAGACATCGTTCAGCGGACTGGACGGATCCGGGTCAACACAAATATCCGCCGCAGCCAGATTGGCGCGCAGGTCCTCTTCAGACACATACCCGGGCAACTCGACATGCTGGTCGAGCTTTAATTCCGCGGAAAGTTTCCGCAAATCCTCCAGCGAGTCTCCCGTTCCCATGATGACACAATAAAAATCTTCCCGGTTCAGAGTGTATCGCAGTTTGTGCAATGCGCGGAGCAAGTAATCCAGGCCATCCTGAGGATTCAAGCAGCCAATATATGCCAGAATACACTTGTTCTTCGCTCGCAGCCGCGGGCTCGGTTCGGCCTGTGTCATGCGCAGCTTGTCAGGTCCGTTGCGAACGATAAAGATACTTTCCGGCTTTCTCTTTCCCCGGGTGATGTGGACCTGTTTGTAAGACTCATTTGTGGCTATCGTGACCGTCGCCAGCTTGAGGCTGCACCATTCCGGGATGCGCAATAACCGTGTCAACAACCCTTCCTCAGTCCCATAACGGGACCGGTAGAGTTCCGGACACAGGTCATGATGATCGAAAACATATTTTACCCCAAATAGCCTAAATGGAAGCCCCGCCAGGAAAAGCGTATCAGGCGGGTTGTGGGCGTGAATGACGTCGAAACCGCGTCGCACAAAAATATAAGCGCTGACCAGGAAGCACGCGCTGGTAAAATAGAAATACTCGACCAGATAACCCATGAACGACTTGAGGCGCAACGCAATGCGTCCCACAAAACCTGTGTCGACTGATGAGGTCTTATGGAACAGCTCGATCCGCGGCACGCGATAGACGCGAACGCCGCCGATCGTCTCGGAGCGCGGTTGACCCGCCTTCGCCACGCAAACGACGCTCACGTCATAACAGTTTGAAGCCAGAAGCGTTGCCTCGTTACGAACCCGGATATCCTGCGGGTAGTGATTCTCCACCAGCATTACAACTCTACCAACAGATCCCATCATAAAGACTCGGTTTTCTCATTCCATTTTGGAACAGCCTTACAAAATCAATCACGACGAATTTTCCGTCCACATCGGCCATCGCCGCCTCAAATTCCCGCTGCTTTTTGCAAATCACCAGGACCTCCGCCTCCTTCATCATCCCGGCAGCCGATGATTTCATGATCGCCGATATATGGGGAAGCGCGCGTTCAATGTATGCCTTGTTTTTGCCGCGTATCGCGGAAATAGTGACATCGTTGTCATAAACAGCCACCTGATAACCCTTGCCAATCAACCTTTCAATAAAAGTTACCGTAGGACTTTCACGCAAGTCATCGCTGTCGGCCTTGAAGCTCAATCCAAAAATGCCGATTTTGGTTTTGCCGGTGCGCCTGACCATGTCATAAGCGCGCTCGATTTGAAGCTGATTGCTTTCGAGAATTGATTCCAGGAGAGGCAATTGCAAGTTGTGCTGCCTGCCGAGGTGGGTAATCGCCCGCAAATCCTTGGGAAGGCAAGAACCGCCGAAAGCAAAACCGGGCTTCAAATAATACGGCGAAAGGTTGAGCTTCTGGTCTTTGCAGAAAATGTCCATAACGCGCCAGCTATCCACGCCGAGCGCCTTGCATAGGGCCCCAATTTCATTGGCGAAAGTGACTTTCAGCGCGTGAAATGAATTACACGCATACTTGATGGATTCCGCCACTCGAATGGGCACGAACTCCAGGGGAGCGTCAATGTCCCTATAAAGCATCGAAACTATGTCGGCCGCGCGGCTTTCAGACGCGCCGATAATCGTAAATGGCGGCTTATAGAAATCATTCATTGCTGTGGATTCCCGCAGAAACTCGGGATTCATGCAAACGCCGAAATCTTTGCCGGCCTTCTTCCCGGAAGATTTCTCCAGCAACGGAATAATTTGGCCTTCAACAGTGCCTGGAATCACAGTGCTGCGAATGTTAACAACGTGATACGCGCTGGTTTTCTTCAGTAATTCTCCGATGTCTTCACAGACCCGGAAAACCTGCCGCAAGTCGAGGCTGCCGTTATCGTTGCTTGGGGTTCCGACACATACCAGGGATATGTCGCCCAGGACTGCGCATTGGGTCCTGGCGCGCAATCGGGCCTTGGCAACCATCGTTTGCAGAACGTCCTCCAAGCCAGGTTCCACGATCGGACTTTGGCAGGAATTGATAAGGGTCACCTTGCTGTGATCTGAATCAACGCCCGTTACATCATATCCCTGTTTGGCCAGACACGCCGCGGTCACTGAACCTACGTATCCCATACCGAATATCGTTACCTTTGTAACGCTATTGACTTCGCATTTGAGCTGATTTTGTCTGGCCTCTCCCTGACTGTTTTGCTGTGCCGTCCTTGCCGTGCAGAAAGCCGCAATTTCCTTCGGCAACGCTTGCCAATACATCCCCGCGTAGTTCTGCTGAACGTAATTCAGAAATCGTTGATAGAACTCGACCGGGTATTCGTCGCGCGCGCCCGGGTCGCCGTTCATAGTCATAAAATCCGGGTGCGTATTGAGCAACACCATTCCGCCCCGTTCAACGATCCAGTCCAATTTCTTGATCCAGATGTCAGGTTGCTGCTCCTGGAGCACAAGAAATAACGTCGAATCCTGCGGCAACGTATAAGGAAGCTCCACATAGCCGCTGCGCCCGTTGCCCGTCGGCGTTCGCGGGACCCAAAATGGAAAGATTGTGCCAACATCATCGGGTTGCGGCTCGAAAGGGTCCGTGTCAAACGTGCAGGACGCATAATCCACGTCCAAATCGTGGATCCAATCCAGATTGTGAAACATGAAGGCAGACCGGAACCCGCGCGCATCCCAGGCGCGCAAGTAGCGGTTAATCTGGACCGCGCCATCCCTGAATTTCTCCCGGCTTTGAAAAAGCTTGCCATCGTGTTTCAGGTCCTGCACACCCACCTCAAAACCATCGCGCCGCAACTCCTCCATTAAATCCAATGAGACGTTATAATCAGCTTCCGGAATGAAATTAAACGAAGACCGGAATCCCATCTGCATTTCCAACTCTTTCAATTGCCGGCATTTAGCAAGTCCGCGGGCGCATTCAACGTCGTGCGTCAGGACGAGAGCAAATTTCTTCCCCTCGGGCCAACCCGGCCAATCGGCTGGACGCAATCCGGCAGTTTCCTTAATCGGCCAAACGTCCTGATGCATTTTGCGCGTCCGGCGCGCAATGGTCCGGCGCACAGCCATGCGCAAATTCCACGGCAGGTAGGGTTTAAGACCGTAATAAATGTTGGTATGCATAAATGGTTAAAACCGACACAAGAGTTTAGACTGGTGAATTCCAGTTGCAGAAATTCGCCGGCCTTGGCTCATTTCCCGTTCAAAAATTCTAGCGCAGTCGTTCAGGAACGTATTGGTGGGTCTTGTTCAGCACGACGCCCACGGTGGCGCCCACTCCTGTGAGCCACGCGTTCGCCTGTTCAACGGTTTCGCGCCCGGTCTTCTCCGATTCGACCACTAGCAGCGTGATATCCATGAACCGGGCCAGGTGCGAAGTCACAGTGGTGGGACTGATAACCGGCATGTCAAATATAATATAGTCATAATCGCTCGCCTTTAATTTGGGCACCAGCGCCGTAAAGCGCCTGGGCAGCGTCTGAGATATCCCATCACTCTCGGCATTGCCGCTGACAACGTAAAGGTTCTGCTGGACAAGCGCGTTTTTCTTCGTTTCATTGGCCAGAACTGCATCCACTCCGCAGCACTCTTTGCCCTTGTAAAATTGCTGCGCCGCCCCGTTCTCCAAATTCATATCCACCAATAGGACATTTCCATCACCGGTCTCGGACAATGACGCAGCCAGGCCACTGGCTATCGTGCTCACACCGGTACCCGGTCCCGCGCCCGTCAGCGCCACCAGTTTCGGTTTATGATTAAAATCCTTGATTTCAAAATACAGAATCAGGCGATCACGCAGGGTCTGGTAAAATCGTTGCAACGAAAGATTCGAATGATTCTGTTCCAATGAAACCGCCTGACCATTGCCATTTGAACCGGACGAAGATTCGACGTTGCTTTTTCCCGCATCCGCTGTTGCTCCGTTTAACAACAACTGACGCCGTCTCGCGATCCTTGCCAAACGCGCATGACCGTTTCGGCTTACATCTGGAATTGAAAGAAAAAGCGGTAATTTCAACTTCCGTTCCACTTCGATGGGGCGTTTTACTGAACTATCAAGAACCATGTCAATGAGAAATGCCCAGGCAATTCCACCCAGAACACCTCCGACGACGGCCATGGCCATCGCCTTGTAGACTTTCTTCCAATCCCGCGCGGGCGGCGAAGGTTCCTGCACCGGCCTGATGTTGGGCGTTTTTGTAGTATCGAGTTGTTCATCTATGCGATACTTTTCCAGGCTGAATGAAAGAGTTTGATAATTGGATTGCAGAATGGACTCCGTCTCTTCCAATTGCGCAATCGTCGGCGATAAATTGTTCAGGTTCGTTGCCTGTGTTTGAAGAGTGGTCAGTTGCGTTTCCCAATTCTGGATCCTGGCTTTGAGGCCCGCAATCTGGGCGAGTTGCAACCGGGGGTCCGTCACCAGGCCTATGCCGGTCGGATTATTCAAAGGCTCAACCGGAGCCACCCCGGCTATTTGGGGATATTTTTTCTCAAGATCGTTTTTCTCATTCTCCTTGCTGGCGATTTGTTCCTCGACAGCCTGAAGCAAGGAATTGCTTCCGGTAAAGCCCTGCACCAGATAGTCCTGCTCCTTTTTACGGAAACTGTCCAAACTCCCGCAAATGTCCGTGTAAGCATCTACCTGATCTTGCGGAATAGTGGCCGTCGAGTGATTGGTTATTTCCAGGTCGACTGGCCGCCGCCCGCTGGTTTCCTTCATTGCCGCTTCATCGGCGGACAATTCTGCCCGAGCATCCTGAATTTCGCCGTGCACCTTGGAAAGTTGCGTGTCCAGGTCTTTCTGAGAGTTATCCAACGAGATGATGTCGTACCTGTTTTTGAGGTCCGCCAATTGTTGTTCGGTCGCATTGAGCCGGACGCTCAATTCGGATTGTTCCATAGTCAATGCATCCTCAAATTGGCCGCCCGCTGAATGGATTTCGTAATGCTTTTGCAAATACGCATTTATGACCGCCTGAAGGAGCGGTTGAACGATATTGGGGTCCGGGTGTTTGAGAGTAATGACGATTACGCTGCTGTGCGTGTCGTCAGCGGGATCTGCCTGCAAATTGGCGCGAATGAATCCCGCTGCTGCGCTAACACTGTTACCGCCCCCCGCCTTCGCCAGAATGGCGGCAGGGCCAAAATTGGAAGCCGCCTCTTCAGCCACGTCCAAACTCATCAGAATCCGGATTTCAGAATTGAGCACATTGTCGCCATAGGGATCTGGAACAATCACCTTTTGGGCGTCACCCTCCAACGAAGCTTGCGTAGACGCTGGAACATACTTGATTAGCAATTCGGCCTGAGACGTGTAAGGCGGCGCTTTGAGCTGGTAAATAGACGCCGCCGCCAACAGTCCCAACACTGACGCAAGGACAATTTTCCATTTATGGCGGAAAACAGTGTAGTAAATGTCCCCCAATGATATTCCCGCAGGAGGAGGGACTTGTTGGTTATTGTTCATGCAATGCCCGATCTAAATTGGACAAACGACTCGGCGTTTCTGCTCAAGCCAAATGGCGATACAATGCCCCGCCGATCATCCGCGAAAGGCCCAGGGGAAGGGCGCGAAAAACCCGGTTGTGCCACCCCGTAGCTGTGTCTTTTTCCGTGACAAAAGCATTTCGTCGCAAGTCATATTTGACGTATTCAATTTGATGCTCGCGGACGCCCCAATTCAACTTGAACCGCCGGAGACCCTCGTTGCTCACAGAAGTCCTGCCCATGTCCAACGTCCTGATCCCATGACGCGCCAGGCGTCTGATCGCTTCCCACATTACCAGACTCGGCCCGCGCAAATGTTGGAAGGATTCATCCGACGCTCCAAACTTGTAAACTGCACTGGACCCGGATTGAAAATAAACGGACGCTGCGACCGGCCGACTCCGCCAATGTCCCGCGACTACCATTCCCTGGTCGCGCGAAAGAATGTGCCGGCAAATATTGTCGAAAAATGCGAACGGTTGTGGCGGCAGACCGTGCCTCCGGCGTGTTTTGCAATGCAAAGAATAGAATGTTTTCACGGCATCCATTCCGCTGGATACGGTTACGGTCAATCCGCTTTTCTCGGCCTTGTGGATGGCCCGTCGCGTCGAACCGTCAAAACGCGCAAACATCGCGTCTTCGTCTTCCTCCAAATTCAGACGATGCCCGTAAAACGAAACTGACGCCGGAGCATTGGCGAACAATTCGCGGCCGCCCCGAAATTCGACAGATTTCCACCCCCTCGACTTTCCCAATCCCACTGCACTTTGCACCAGGCGATGCGCCCAGGCGCGGTCGTCGTAAAGTGGACCGCATTCGTCCGTAAATGGCAGCGCAATTCCCCTGCGTCCCGTGAACCGGCTGGCCACCTCCATCAGCGGGAGCACACACCGGACCGCTCCTGCTTCTCCCACAGTCAAGTATACAGGTGTATAGCCGTAGGTGTCTTCCAATGTCTTTGCCCAGGCGGCACTGTGGAAAAAGGAATAATTTGAAAAACCCGCGAGCAAGGAACACCAGTCCGGAATACGGACTGGATTTACCATTTGCGTCGTGGCTGCGGCTGCCCGTTCCGTGGGTGAACTGGCGCCGTTGCCGGGAAGATATTTATTTGCCAGCGTGACCATGTTCGCCTGTAAGCTTTGCGTTAACATGGTCCGACCGTTTGCGCGCCAGCGACCGGATGGGCCTGGCCGGGTTGCCTGCGACCACCATATCGGGCGGCACGTCCCGCACGACCACACTGCCGGCTCCGATCAGCGCATTCTCTCCGATTGTAATGCCGCAGAGCAGAGTTACACCCGATCCAATGGATGCGCCCCGCTTGACCAATGTTGGAAGGCACTGCCAATCCGTCTCCGTTTGCAGGAGTCCGTTTCCATTTGTTGCCCGCGGGTACATATCGTTCGTGAACGTCACATTGTGACCCACAAAAACGTCATCCTCCAGTACCACGCCCTCGCAAAGAAAGCTATGGCTGGAGATTTTGCAGCGGTTCCCGATTTTAACACCCTTCTGAATTTCTACAAACGGGCCTACCTTCACGTCGTCCCCAAGTTCGCAACCGTATAGGTTTGCGTAACCAAACAATCGGACGTTCCGGCCCAGTTTCACGTCCGGGGCGATCCGAACAAACGGCGCATCAGCGGCATTCATCGATGATCGACTTTGCGAAATTTGCGCCCGATTTTCCAGATTAGACTCCTGCCTGCACCGCAACCGCCTCATGGCCATTGCCGTTGTGCCCGTTGGACGCAAGCAACGGAGCGACTTCCTGAGGAAATGCCGGTACGATCCGTTCACCGTTTTTGCGCAGTTCAGCCAGGCTAATCGGAGCTCCATTGCGCTTCAACGAGTCCGATGAAGCCTCTAATATCCGAACCAACTCCAGTCCTTGTTCCCCGTCGGTCAACGGTTGGGTCCCGTCGCGGATGCAATCCAGGAAATGCTGGCATTCCGACTTCAATGGCTCTTCCTGCTTGATATACGGAGCATACATGTCGCCGTAATGGTAGGCGTAATGAAACTCGGCAAATGTGTCATAATGCGGCGGACGTTCCACACGGGCGTCGAAAATCCGGATTTTTTCCAATTGCGTCACATCATCATATACAATCATGCGCCGGCTGCCGACGATCGTCATCTCCCGCACTTTTCGTGGGTCCAGCCAACTGCTGTGGATGATGGCCGTCCGTTGTTTCGGGAAGGTCAGGCACATCGAAGTCACGTCTTCTATCCCGGGAGTGACGTGGGCGCTGCCCCGGCAGTTCACCATCATTGGCATTTCGCCCATGATATAAAGCGCAATCGAGATATCATGCGGCGCAAGGTCCCAGGCCACGTTGATATCTTTTTGGAAGAGTCCCAGATTAAGGCGCCGCGCGCAAATGTACCGGATCTCGCCGATGTCTCCATTGTCGACGATTTCCTTGATCTTCTTCACTGCGGGCGAATATAAAAATGTATGGCCAACCATCAATACAAGCCCCTTCCGCTGCGCAATGTCGATCAACTCTTCGCATTCAGCCGATGACAACGCCATGGGTTTCTCGATGAATGTATGCTTGCCGGCCGAAAGGCTCGCCTTGGCGAGCGGAAAATGAGTCTTAACAGCCGTTGCCACCACGATCGCGTCCAGGCCCGAACCGTTCAAAAGGTGGCGAAAATCGGTGACTCCTTCCACTTCGGGGTAAAGCGTTTTGAGATGAGCCAGGCGCTGCTCGCTCAAATCGCTCATCATCTTCAGGTTGCAATCAGGCAGGGCCCTGAAGTTACGTACCAGGTTGGGGCCCCAGTATCCGCACCCGACCACACCAACTTTGATAGCTTGCTTTTTCATAGTTCCTTTCATTTCAGATTTCAATTTGCTTGCGTTTCCGCTCTTAATTCTCTTGGCTGGTTTTCACGCTTTACGCCAATGGTTCCAACCCCAAACCCAGGAGCCCGGGCGCCCGGGCCTGATGTCGTGCCCGGCGGTGTTCCGCCGCGCTTTCTTTGCCGGGTTTCCAGAACCTGACCGACGATGACGGCAGGGGTTTTCAGAATAATTGCCAGGTCCAGCCAAAAGGTTTTCTCACGGGCATATTTAATGTCCAACTCCATCATTTCGTTGAACGTCGTATTATTTTTGCCGCTCACCTGCCATAGCCCCGTCAACCCGGGAAGTGTGGCAAACCTTTCCATCTGCCACGGCTGATATTGCGCGCTTTCGTACGGCAGACAGGGCCGGGGACCCACCAGACTCATATCGCCCACCAGCACATTGATCAATTGGGGCAGTTCATCCAGGCCCGATGAACGGAGGATATAACCAAAGGGAATAATTCGAGAATCGCCACGCTTGTCCAGCTTGAGCATCGGCGCGTTTGATTGCATCAATTGCTTCAAATGCCCCTGATGCGAGCCCGTTTCAGCGTCGACAAACATTGTGCGAAATTTCAGGCACATAAAGCGCCGGCCTATCAGTCCCACGCGCTCCTGCCTGAACAGAATTGGCCCCGGGGAAACCAAGGCAATGATCACGCCAATCGCCACTGCCACCGGCGCCACCAGCGGAAGCATCAGCAAAATCACCGTCACGTCCAGAACCCGCTTCCAATTCGGGGCCCGGATGTGAACAGACTTCGCGTCGAATGGGTTTTGAACGTCGGAACAATTCACGTTTGAATATTCACCTCGGTTTATTCTTCTGACTGCAAATGCAGACAAAGCTCCGCACTTATAGGTTTTTATCCCTATTCCAAAAAATAATTAAAACTGCATTTTCTTTCCCCGCCCTTGCTGCCTGTCTCGGGGAACCTGCCTTTTAAGGCAGACTTTACTTCACACCGCAAATTCTTTTCGCACCGGTGCGGCCAATACCGGCGCCAAATCCGCCAGCGTATTCCTCTCCAAAATCACTGAAGTCCGGTCTACTTCGACTGGCGTGGGTCTCCCCAGGATGTCCAGCAACACCTGCACCCGCATCCGCGCCGGCATCACCCGCAACACAAATGCACGAATTCCAGCGAATACGCCCTCCACGATCCGAACCTCATCCGCGGGCGCCAGCCGACACTCTACATCCATCGGTTCTCCAGCAGTAAAGCATTCCTGCAATTCCTCAATTCTAGCATCATCAACTGTCGGAATCTTTTGACCAA
>DASYYL010000006.1:0-12460 GCA_035933915.1 Verrucomicrobiia bacterium | reverse complement strand
CAGGCAGGAAGAAATCTTCCAGGCCCGCGATAAAAAGCTTGAAGCAGCACGAGAAAAACGCAGACTAAAACGACAAGAACAAATGGCTCTGATTACTTAACTCATCCGCGCCACTTTTCCAATTCACGCTGAACCAGGACATTAAGCCTTGATACGATGAAAGAAAGTTTCCTGGCTTACTACAAAAAAATTTATCCTGGAACTATCTCGACAGAAGCCCTTGAAATCTCCGACAATGACGAACTCGACGAAATTAAGATTACCGGGCATTATTCTATTCCGAATATTTGGAAACCAGCTGCGCAACCGAATTTTGTTACTTGCGAATTTCCATCTCCGGGGATTTTAAGCAGTTTATTCATCCCCACTAAAACAGATCGGGCAATGGATTTGGCTGTTTTATTTCCTGAAAATATCATTCACCACGTTTATATTGAAACTTATTGGCCATGGAGATTCATTCCGACCGAGAAAAAAATCCAAGTCAAATCGTTTCTCTATTATAGCAAGACCTATGGCACTAATGGTCAAATCAGGCTCAACAATCAGCTAGTAACATCGAGCGCCGCGGTAGTGCCAGCTGATGTTCAGGAATATTTGACCGCTGTAGCTCAAATTCCACATTTTCTTGGTCTTACCCTCACAAAGCCGGTTTCCGGGACGGTTGTTTCGGCGAGGATGGAAAGGGGATCGCCCAATTGGAGCATTTGGATGGCGGCGATTTTTTACACGATTATCCTGCTGATTGCCGCCACGGGAGTTTATCGCTTCAAGCCAAAAGTCGCGCCGCCTGTTTTACCGTCGCCAGACCCCCAATTGAATGGGCTAGGCGGATGGTTGACCCTTTTGGCTCTGGGGTTAATCGTTACTTTTCTGGCGCGCGTTTTTGTTTTGATAAGAACCTGCTCGTTTTTTTCGCTTGAAAACTGGCGCGCTTATACCGACCCGACCAGCGCCACGTACAACGGGATGGCGGCTCCCGTCTTGCTTTATGAGTTGTTCACTCAGTTGACCCTGCTAGTTTTTGGAATCCTCCTCCTCATCTTGTTCTTCCAGAAGCGAAGGATTTTCCCAAAGTTATTCATCATTTTTCTTTTAGTTCATTTAGTTGCCGTCACTCTGGACCGCGAATTGGTGAAGGGCTTAAATTCACCGGTTTTGGACACTCATATTCCCCCGGTTCAAAACATCGCTCGATTGCTTGTTCCCTTGATTGCCTGGGGCCTTTACTTAAATCGTTCAAAAAGAGTCAAATCAACATTCCAACAATAAATTAAAATATTATGAAGATCTTTTCTGTCATTTCGATTCTTGCCGTCTGCGTTATTGCGCAAGCGCAGCTAACCGTTACTGTCGCGCCTCCTAAAACGAAGGGGCAAAAGGCAGTCGTGGAATTGACCATAAAGAATGAACTGACCAATGAAGTCAAATCTGCGCGGGCAATTTGCATTTTGGTAGATGAGCAGGGTAAGATGGTGGGGCAGTCCACGAAATGGGTTATCGGCCAAAACAAAACTCACCTTGAGCCAAAGGGCGAATCCAAATTTGATTTCGTCATCACTACACCGCAGCCGTTGATTTCCAGTAATTTAACCGCCAAGGTGATGTTCAGCCGAGTCATCCTCGATGGCGGGAAAATGGCTGATGTCCGGCAGGACGTAGAAGTGATGCCGGCAGATGCAAACGATAAATCAAAATCTCAGTAGCCGTTGCCGCTGACCGACCTTGAATCACGGTTCGGAAACTGCCATGCGCGATGACAACGAGATTAATTCAAAAAAGTGCCAGCAGGAGTGCCAGCAAACCTCACTGGTGGAGAGTAAAATACAGTTAGATATAGCCGGTAAAAGTCGGCTGAAGTTATAGTTGACAAAACGCAGGAACGCCTTTATTATCAGGTCGTCAGTGATGATATAGATCGTTGATTTCGAGTGGCTTGTGGAAGGCGGGATGCGTCCGATTCCGACCCTCGCCTCCAGCCGATTCGCCTTTTTTTGGGGGCATTGCGTAACGACGCCAGAGGCGCGCCGGGTACGATTCCGGGCTAAGTTACGGAAGATTTTGAAAACAGTTCTCACGTCGGATTTATTGCTATTTGTCCTGGACGACACGGAGCAATACCGCTCCATGTCCAGGAATTTGTGCGGCGTAGGTTGTGTGGAAGAAGCCCAGGTCGCGATGCGACCAAAGATCACGGAGCATTTGATTGCCGGCCAATCCCGTGTCGCCCCAAGCCAGTTCGACATTCTGTGCTGCATCGTTGCGGTTGAATAGACCGATCGCTTTGTCGCCGTTCTTTAGTTCTTTAACCCAGATTTCCGTGCCATTATTTTGCGCCGCGCGACGTGCCGGCCGGCCCAACGGATCCTGGTTTACGGCGATGACTTCATCGTTGGTCAGCAACGACTGCGTCCAGTCGTCATTATCCGGCAGATTTGCGCCGAGCATGAGCGGTGACGGCGCCAGGGCCCAGAGCGACATTAGAGTCACCTGCTCGTTCCTGGACAATCGAGTCTGTCGGTCCGGCCCGGCGATGGTGCATTTGATCCCGATATGCCCGAGTGGAATCATATCCAAGTCGGGCCAGTGCCCCGGTCCGCCCACGCCATGCCAACTGGCAAGCAAATCGAATGCGCGGTCCAGGTCCGGCCAGCGATCCCAAAAATCGGTGGAAATCCGCCATATGTTTACATGATGACTGACATGGTCTGCCCTTGCGATGTCTATTGGGCCCGCCGATGCGCTTAAAACAATGGGGCAATCGCACCTATCAATGGCCTTGCGGATCATCTCAATCTCGGAAGCATGGTACGGTGAGGAGAGGTCGTCAACCTTGACGAAATCGAGGCCCCACGATGCCCAAAGCATTGCGCAGGAGTCGTACCATGCCTGCCCGGCCGGGGTGCAGCTAACTCCATACATATCGGGACACCAACCGCAATTATTATTCCGGTCGACCGCGTCGGCGGCGGTGAATCGGCTGCCTTGAATTGGCGCGCGGAGATTCACAGATTCACGTGGTATACCGCGCATCATGTGAATGCCGAATTTCAAACCCATCGCGTGGATTTGGTCGGCAAGAGGCTTGAAACTCCGGCTTTCGATCGCGGAGGGAAAGCGATTGGTGGCAGGAAGCAAACGACCAAATGCATCCGCAAAAAGACTCGCTCCCGCGCGGTCCCGGTTCAAATTTCTATCATCGTAAGATGAAGCTGTGTCATACCAACGCGCATCAATGACGATGTATTTCCATCCATGGGCCAGCAGGTGTTCCCGCATCCAGCGGGCATTTTGAAGAACTTGTGTTTCAGTGACGCTCGTTCCCCATGCGTCGTAGCTGTTCCACCCCATGGGAGGAGTGGCTGCAAATTTCCAATACGCCGGCGCGTCCGGTGGAGCCGCCCGCAGTGTTGCCACAACTGAGACGGCGAACCATAGCGCGGCAATCGGGATTGATGATTTCATATATTGCCTGAGATGCTCACAGGTTCCTTGTTCCTTTCCGGCTATTATGGCAATGGCGGACCGAGCTTGACGCGATAGAAACGCTGAGACGCCGCCGGCGAGTTCGTGTCCATCCAAACGAACGGCAGCGCGGGCGAGTTGGTGATGAAGACGGTGCTCCATAGAGTGAGGTTGGTCGAAGCTTCCACCGCGTAATCCGGTCCGCTTTGGCCGCCGACGCTGAAACTGAACTGTCCGCCCGCGACGGATACAATGCTGACCGCCGGCGCGGAAAGCGGATTCACCACGATGGAGAAACTCTGCGTGGCGTTCAGGCTGGGTGTCCCGTTGTCGGACACACTCATCGTAAAGTTGTTGGTTGAATTGGCCTGCGTCACAAGCGGACGAAATGAAAATGCGCCGCTGCTTGTGTCGAGCGTCGCATTCGTCGCTCCGGCCAGCAGCGCGAAGGTCAGTGTGGGCGGCGGCTGATCGGTGTCGGTGGCGTTTGCAGTAAACGCAACGGTTTGGCCTGCGTTTACGATTCGATTGGTGATCGCGGCAAGCACCGGAGGCGAGTTGGTTGGCCCAGTCAACGTGATGGCGATGGTCTGCGTGTGGCTGATCAATCCGGCGGTGGCCATGACGGTCACGTTCGTTGTGCCGGAGGTGACGTTGTTGGAAGCCGTGAGCGTCAGCAGGCTCGCACCACCGGTCATTGGATTGTTGGTGAACGAGGCAGAAACGCCGCTCGGAAGATTGCTGATGCTGAGAGTATAGCAAGCATTCAAGCCATTGACCGGCGTCACCGTGATGGTGCTCGCGCCATTCGTCCCGCTGCTCACGGTCAGACTCGTGGGATTCGCCGCCAGGTTGAAGTCCGGCACGGCGGTGATATATGAAATGGAATCAATGTAACAAGTGCCCGTCCAGCCGGCGCTGGTGATAAATTGAACGCCGAGAGCCTGTAATGGTGGGACTGCGTTCGTCGGTACGGTCAGGGTGAGCGTGTTCCAGGCGTTAGCCGTCAAGCTCGGATACCAACTACTGCTCCACGCCCAGTTGTAGTCCTGAAGGTAAGGCTGGAGGGTGGTCACTTTGCTGCTGCTCGGAATCCAGACATGAAAGGTAATCGTCGTGCCCGGGACAATCGCCACATTGCCCACGGACGGAGACGCGGTGCCCGCTGCCGAGCCATTAAAATTTACAGCCAGCGACTGATTGCCGGCGTAGTGCTGCGCGGTTGAAGTTGCCACGCCGGAAACAATGCCGCCACCTCCGGTCCAGCCCTGGGAACTGGTTTCAAAATTGAATTGTGCCGAGTCAGAGACGCCGGAAGTGGTCGCATGGACTTCGGGCGAAAAGCCTGACAAGCCGGAGCTGTCGACGGCGACCACCTGATAGTAATAGGGGGTGCCGCTGTTGAGAGCGGTATTGGTATAGGACGTGCCAGTAATGCCGGTGATGACGGGTGCTGCGTTGGAACTCTCGAAGCCGCTTGCCGTTGAGCGATAAAGATTGTAGCTCGTCGCTCCGCTGTCGGCTGTCCAGGATAATATTATCTGGCCGTTGCCTGCGGTGGCGGTAAGGCCTGAGGGAGCGTAGGGAGCGCCATTTGGTGGCGGTGGCGCGGCTCCCCCGGTCAACTCGGAAACGATTTGCGTGTCATAGATTGCGCCGGAAGTCCAATCCCACGGACTGTTCACTGTGCTCCAATAAAAAGGACTGAGTCCGTGGCCACGGGCGGATTCCGCGACATACTTGTTCCAATAATCCACGGAATCTGTATTCCAGGTTGCCTCCGTGGCGTTTGTCAGGGACGACGAATAGGCGCCAAATTCGCCGATCATGACAGGAACGCCTTTGCTGACATACAAGTCGGCCAACTGTTGAAAGAACGAGTCTATGGCATATTCTTCGCCCCAGGTGGCATTGCGGGTTGGATCGCCCGAATAATCGTAAGCCGGCCCCCAGAAGTAAATCGCATCGCCCCACGATTGATCGGTATGAATGATCGTGAACAGAGAAGGCGTATACTGATGATATTCCACCATCAGCCGGTTGGAGACAGTGTCCGTCGGCAGCGCATTCATCCAGGTTGGGTCTGCTACACTTTGGAGCACCAACCAGCGATTGGTATTGTTTCCACCGGCGCCGCGCACAGCGTTGACGAAAGTCTGATAGTAATACATCAACGTGACCTCTTCCGCAGTATTGTTCACGTTTGGTTCATTCGCCGCGGCAAACAATAAATGGTTGTCATAACCGGCAAAGGCGGTCGCGATCTGTGTCCAGTAGGCATTCATCTTCGCGTTGATGGTCGCATCCACGTTTGTGCCGATGTTGTTCTCCAGCCAGCCGTCGTCCCAGTGGTCGTTGATCATGACATACATTCCTGCGGCGATGGCATCGTTAACGGCCTGTTTGACCTGCGCCATGAAAGCGGAGTTAATCACGTAATTGGTGATGCCGCCACTGATGTTGGTGGTGGAATTGAAGTCCCAGGCGCAAGGGATGCGAACAGCATTGAACCCGGCGTTGGCCGCAGTGTAGAACGGCGCCGCCGTCCAATTCGGCACTCCCCAGGTGGCTTCTAACGTGTCTCCCAGATTCCATCCGTAGGTGGGCGTTGGAAAAGGCATGGAGGGCGAAATGTTTGTGGGCGCCGTCCGAAATCCAAGATCGAACACCGCGTCAAATGTGTGGCTGCTGCCGGTGGTGATTGTGCCGCCATTGATGGGAATCGTAACGATTTCGCCGCCGGAGTATTCGTTCGTCGCCACAGCCAGCGCCGCGTAGCCACCGCCGGAGGGCTCGATTCCAAACGTAAACGCGTAGGTTTGGTTCGCTTGCAGCGGAACATTTATGCCGCTCCATTTCAGCCAGTCGCCATCGGCGAAACCTGGGTTCGCTGCACTGAATGAGATCAACGACGTCGCCGTGCTGCCACTGATCGAATAGATGCGCAGGTAATACGTCGGGGTGGTCGCCGGGGTGCCGTAGCCGTTGCCGGAATTTAGCCCCGCCGTCTTGATCGCGACTGATGCAAGATTCAGCGCGTTGGTCCCGATAATGAACGTCTGGCCGACGGGCGGATTGTTGTTGCTGAAATAATTTATTCCATCCGGCCTGGTGGTATTGCCTGGGGTGGAGAGTTGGTCGATATCATTCGTCCCCGGAGTGGGCGCGGCAGAACCAATATCCGTCAGAGTTTGCGCGTGGAGACCACCCGCCGCGACTGCAAGAAAACAGATATATAAGAGACTGCGGCCAATCGGATTCACAAGTGTAAAGTTCATTTTAAGACATCTTTCGATTTAAATCTGATCGCCAGTTCCAACGGCCCCATGCGGATGGTTCGTAAAACGCAAAAGCGCGAACAGTAAATTTTTACCGCAAATATTTTCATTACTTGTCAACTTCAACTGGCACGAGTTCAGCCGCCGGCCGGTCCAGATCCAGGGCGATGACGGTATCTATGTCGCTGTGTTCCGAAGGCGGCCAGGAAATTTCAATGTCCGGATCCATTTGGCTCACCGTTGCTCCACCGCCGGTCAGAATCGATGCTTTAACGATTTTTGCAGGGATCGCGGGCAATATCAGTTTGCCATCAGGACAGTCCAGGACGTGCAGATAAATGATATTGCCACAGTAAGTTGAAGTGCCATAGCTACCGGGCAGAAAGGGGCCGCCGCGCGTGTGATATATGCTTTGGCCGTATTTTTGCAGCCACGCGCCGATTTCGCGCAACCGGGCGACTTGAAGGGGATCGATCTGCCCATCAGGAGCCGGACCAACATTCAGAAGCAGATTACCATCGCGTCCGGCTACTTTGGCGAGAAGTTGGATGCAGTTCTTTAACGATTTCGGTGTCTGGTTCGGCTGGTATCCCCACGCGCCGGCCAGCGTTGTGCATAGTTCCCATGGATTTTTGTCATCAAAATTACCCAGCGCGCCATCGCCTTCGCGCGCCGTAAAATCCGGGCGCACATCGGCGGCTCGATTGTTGACGATGATTTGCGGTTGAAGCTGGCGCAGCATGAGATTGACCTTTTCGCCTTCCCAGCTAAAACGCCCGTGGTAGTGATCGCCGTGGTTGCGTTCGGGAAAATGGCTGTTGTTCATATCGTGGTTGAAGCTCAGCCAATCGGTCTCGCCGCCGTCGAACCAGAGCACATCAATCCGGCCATAGTTGGTGAGCAACTCCTTCATTTGCCGATGGTATTGGTCGCGCAGGGCTTCGGCGTTGGCCAATTGCAAATCAGGAAAGAAAAATCCAGGAAAACGCCAATCCAATGGCGAATAGTAAAGCCCGACATGCAAGCCGGCGTGACGCGCAGCGGTGACATACTCCTTGACCACGTCGCGATGCGCGGCCGAGTTGACGGTGGTAAAATTGTTTCCCGGATCGTCGAACAAACAAAATCCATCATGGTGACGTGCAGTCAGAACGATATACTTCATCCCGGCGGCTTTGGCAGTTTCAGCCCAGGCGTTGGGATTGAAATGGGTGAGCGTGAATTGGTCGGCGAGTTTTGCATATTCGGCAAGAGGAATTTGCTCATTCCATTGCACCCATTCACCACGGCCGGGAATGGAATAGAGTCCAAAGTGAATGAACATGCCAAAACGCGCGTCGCGCCACCATGCCAGTCGCGCCTCGCGGGCTGCCGATGTTTCAACAGCGGCGCTTTTATTCGGCGCATCCGGACTTCGCGCATAAATATCGGTTGCCGCCAGCCCGAGCGTCGCACTCAAAAATGCGGCGAACAGGCTGAACGGCCTGCGATAGGTTTCAATTGTCATGGCTAATTGCTGGAACACAGAAATTGCATTCAATGCGGCTGCGTTTTCACTGCAATCGTCGCCGAATCGAGCCCATCGGAGCTGGCCGTCAATTTAAATTCACCGGCCTCCCCGATGGACTGGACGATGACTTGCGCCAGGCCGTTAAACAAGCTGCGCGACCACTGCGGGGCGGTGGCGCGACTCATTATGCTTACGGTTACATTTGGATTCAGGCCGCCCTCGCCGACAACGTTGTTGACGCCAACGGCGATGACGTTGTCGCCCGCGTGAATAAATTTTTTGACATCGAAAACAGGTTGCGCCTGCCAATCGTGCGTTTCGCCGATGAAATGCCCGTTCAGAAAATACCACCCTTCGTCATCGGCGCCGTCGAAGGCAATTTGGGCGGCGGCGTCCTTCAAGTCCTGGGTCGTCACCATAAAATGCGCCCGGTAAATTGCCGAAGTATTTGGAGTCTTGATTGTTAATTCGCCGCCACTGTTTTGGGCGTCCAATGTGCTCCAGGCAGAATCGTCAAAGGCGTTTTCGTATTCCGGCAGAGCATCGCGTCCACGTGGAATTTCTGCGAGCCGCCAGCGCCACTTGTTAACTTTGATTTGCCGTGCCGGTATAGTCGAAACGAACACGTCCGGCTCATGAGAACTGGGATCTCCGTTGCCCACACCGAGTATCCTGCCTGCCCCCTTCACCGAAAAATTGATTTTGTTATGCGCAGTGGGAACCAGGCGGCCTTGCGCGTCCAGGGCGGAGACGGTGAACACCGCCACGTCTTCGCCATCCGCGGTGATCCTTTGGCGATCCGGAGTGAGTTGAATTTGAGCGGGTTCGCCAGTTGTCTCCTCTTTTGTCTTTGCGATGAGGCTGTCGTTGGCGTCAAAGCCTTCTGCGCTCAAGGTTCCAGGCTCATAGTTGACGTTCCACTCCAAATGCGAGTACCGTGACATGGTTTGTTTGCCAAGGCTTTTTCCATTCAAAAATAGCTCCACTGATTTGCAATTGCTGTAAACCCATACCGGGATATCCTGGCCCTCTTTGCCCCGCCAGTTCCAGTGCGGAAACAAGTGCAGGACGGTATTCGTCGTCCACCACGATTTGTAGTAGTAAAAGACATCCTTGGGAAAGCCGCAGGTATCGAGAATACCGTAATGCGAATTGATGCATGGCCACCAGTACGGCGTGGGCTCACCGCGATAATCGAAGCCAGTCCAGACAAATGCGCCGGATAGCCAGGGACGGACCGTAAACCAACTCCACCAGCTTTCGGCAGTCGCATCCCAACCGGCGCGGCGGACATCATAGGAGGTCACATAGCCGCCGGCTTCGTCGTTGGCATAAATTCCACGGTCGCTAACGACGCTGGCCTGCTCGGTACCGACGTTCGGTTGGTTCGGATGCTCGGAGTGGTATTGGTCCATGTCTGGACCGTAATGATAATTCCAGCCGCGCACTTCAATGACGGAGTTGATTCCCCGGAAAACGTCTCCTTCCGGCGAGGCGTAAGTAACGCGCCGCGTCGGATCGAGCTTATTGGCAAAATCCTCCATAGTGCGTGCAACCTCTCCTGCCTGCGGCGTGTCTTGCACCATGAATTGCTCGTTGGCGATGCACCAAATCACCACGCTCGGATGGTTGCGGTCGCGGCGAATTTGGTCGTCCCACTTGTTCATATGGGCCGAATCGCTGCCCATCAATCGGCTCTCGTCGAGAACTAACATTCCGAGCCGGTCGCAGGCGTCCAATAATTCCGGGGTTGGCGGATTGTGCGACGTGCGAATGGCGTTACAACCGAACTCCTTTAGTTTTTCAATACGAAACGGCTGTAACGCGTCCGGAATTGCCGCGCCTACGCCGGCATGATCCTGATGATTGCAGGTGCCGTAAATTTCGTAGTGCTTTCCGTTTAAAAGAAATCCTTTATTTGGATCAAAGTCCACCGTACGGATACCAAAAGGCGTTGTCATCTGGTCAACCATCTTACCTGCTGCAAAAACCATCGTGACCAACTTGTAGAGTTTTGGCGATTCGGGCGACCAAAGAACTGGCGATGAAACTTTTGATTTCAACTTAATCACGGAGCGTGACTGGCCTTTCAATTCTCCCGATTCGGAGAATTGCCTTTGCAGCTTACCGTCGGGAGAAATGATTTCGCATTTGACGGTTGTGGCGGCGGTATTGGTGAGTGTGTTGAGGAGAGTAGCTTCAACGTGGATCGCTGCGTGGTCAGAAGGAATATTGTGTTCGAAAGTGGAAAAGACAAATATCCCGTCCGGCGCGACGGCCACCGGTGCCGTTACGTCTAACCAAACATGTCGGTAGATGCCTGCGCCTTCGTAAAACCAGCCCTCAGATTCCGTTGCGTCCACACGGACAGCGACAGTGTTCTCCCCGCCAAAATGCACCACGTCAGTGATGTCCTCACGGAATGGGTAATAGCCACCCTCGTGCCGGCGCACCAACCACCCGTTGACCCATACCGTCGCATCGTGCATTACGCCGTCAAATGTAAGCCAAATGCGTTTAACTGAATCATTTTCCGGCAGGTCAAAGGTGCGACGATACCAGGCAATGCTGTTGGAGGGATAACTTCGGCCAAGAGTCTTGAATCCGTGACTGCCGTCGGCAGCCCAGTCAAACGGCAATTCCACGGCCCAATCGTGCGGCAGGTTGACGGTGCGCCAGTAGGAGTCGGAAAAATGCTCAGAGGCGGGTCCGGAACCGGTGCCGGAACTTGCAAGGTCCAGTGCATTTGGCCAATCGTCGCCAAGGTGAAATTTCCAGTTCGTGTCGAGCGATAGATGTTGCCGCGGTAAATCGGCGGCCGTAAGCCGCGTCGCAACCAATGCAACACATATACCAGCCAAAAGAGGATGCATCAGAGAGGCAGTTGTCATCGCAATTCGCATTGAAAGGTTTACCGCCTTGCCAGGGCAGCGAGATAGCAAAAGAGGAGCAGTTGGAGGTTATTGGGCGGTCTTGACGCCCCACATACCGCTCGGAGTGTTGTAATTGACGACACCGCCGGGCCCTTTTGGTGCATTCACTGTTTGTTGCCACATGAGCGATTCGACGTGACCGTCATGGAACGCGTAGTTAAACCGATTGCGTTGGGCCGGATATAATAAAAAGCCCTCGCTCATGCCCGTCGTTTGCGGATTATCTGCCGTGACGGCAGGATCAATTTGGTTAAGACCGGAACCGGAACCATACGGTCCGACACACCAGGAGGTCCAGGAATTTCCTTCGCAGTCCTGCGAATTAGACAATTCCACCAGCAAAATTGTGCCGCTCGGGTGGCGGATCACAGACTCGGGATAGCCGGGCGGATTCCAGTTCACAGCTGTGGCACTTGGATCACTCCAACTGATTCCAATACCTCCAAAGTTCGCTGCGCTGGCGATGTTGGGCAATCCGTTCCTGGGATTCAAATCCCAATAATTATTCCCGCATTGCATGGCATAACTTCTTATGGCGTCGTCGAACTCCGTGACATAGTTCATCTTCGGAAACGTGTCGAATGGACATCTGAAAACAGGAAGTCCAAGCGCAGCGCCTTGCGCTTCGGCACTTTCAGTATCACCCGCATAAATGGATAAGGCCATTTGGCTCTGGCTGAGTCCGCCGCCACCGACGTTGTCGTATATCAAGGTGTCCCAGGTAACTGTACCGGCACTACTATACCAGCTTGAAGGCGGGTACGTACCGTTGTTGTCAGCGGTAAAGGTTAAAATGCCAGTATCCAGTTGTTTCATGTTGTTCGTGCATTGGGCACGCTTGGCTGTCACCTGGGCACTTTGCAAAACCGGCAACAAAATTGCCGCCAGGATCGCAATGATGGCGATGACTACGAGAAGCTCGATGAGGGTAAAAGCCCTGGGGTTTCGCGCTTTCGGTTTTAAATCAGGGTTTGGCAAATCATTCTGAATGTTCATGATTATCATCGGTTAGCGTTGACAAGGACAATCCAGCCTCTTGCGCCGAAAGCGTATTTTTTGCCAGGTGGCGGGTCTGGTATTCTGATGTTCGCGGTGCTGGCAAATTCCTCAAAGGACTGGGGACGCCGACCATGTTGCATAGTCCAGTTTACCATTGCCCGGTTGAGCATTTGAAGGGGTGTCACTGCTGAACCAGCGGTGGATGGAATCGTCAGTGCACTCCGGCTCGGCGCAGGCGCGGCTGTAGGTGTAATTGCCTGCGTGGTCGGCGCGGC
>DASYYL010000235.1:0-21789 GCA_035933915.1 Verrucomicrobiia bacterium | reverse complement strand
GTCGCGAATCGCTTTTTCGGCTGCGGCCACCAGTTTGGGTGAATCTCCCGGACGCCGCGGTTTTTCAACAATCGGAATCTTTGTGCCGGCGATCTTCTCGCACATGGAAATTACTTGTCGCACCGAATAGCCGTCGCCGTTTACACAACTTATTCTGTCAAATTTCCCAATCAACACGCGGGTTTTAGCCAAAGAAGCAGTCCCGTTTACACGTTTACCTGCTTATACACAAAAAATGTGCAACGGGTGCCAGTCCCAACAATCCAGTTATCCGCTCGCCACATGCTTCGCATCCTTGCGCCATCCGTCCAGCCCTTCGCGCGAAACCTTCCAATGCTGAATTGAAAAGTGGGCTCCTTTCGCTACCCTGATAGCCAATGTTTTTTTCGCGCATTCCAATATCACTGGCCCTGCTGCTTCCCATTTCGACTTTAGCCGCCGGCTCGCCGCTGGATGGCCAATCAACCAACATGACCGGCGAGCGGACGTGTTTTCAAACTGGTGATCCATTCAGCGGTGTTGGAGACATTGGCGCGGACGTCGCGATCGTTTACGGAATTAAGAACCTGCCGGAGCGCATCAGCGGCTGGCGCGCGCACGGCTATCACGTACAGATGATGACCGGCTCAGCCTGGGGCGGATATCAGGATTATCTCTATGGAAAATACGACGGCTCAAACCACGTGGATGAGGTGCAGACGGACAGACGGGGCACCCTGGATTCGCACGGCGGCAATGTCTATTACATGTGCCCCAGCACGAATTTTGGTAACTACCTGTGCGTGGGAATCCAACGCGCCCTGGACTCCGGCGTAGAGGCGATTTACCTGGAAGAGCCGGAATTTTGGGTGAAAAACGGATATTCCGAAGGCTTCAAACGCGAATGGCGCAATTACTACCTCCAGGACTGGGAGCCGCCGGATAGTTCTGTGGATGCCGCGTGGAAGGCGTCGAAACTCAAATACTTTCTCTATCGCCGCCTGTTGCAGCAGGTTTTTGATCACGTCCAGGAGTTCAACAAGCGGACAGGCCAGCACGTGGAATGTTATGTGCCGACCCACAGTCTGTTGAATTACGCCCATTGGCGCATCGTGAGCCCGGAATCCAGCCTCGCGCGATTGAACGGCTGTGACGGTTACATTGCGCAGGTATGGACGGGCACGGCGCGCACGCCGAATATGTATCACGGGGAGTTCAAGGAGCGCACGTTCGAGACGGCGTTTTTGGAATATGGCGTGATGCAAAACCTGGTCCGTTCGACCGGGCGCGGCGTGTGGTATTTGAACGACCCGGTTGAAGACAATCCTAATCACGATTGGCCTGATTACCGCCGGAATTGGGAATCCACATTGACGGCATCGCTGTTTCAGCCGGAAGTTTCGCGATACGAAGTGGCGCCGTGGCCGGAGCGCGTGTTTGGCGGCAAATATCCAAAGAAAGCCGCGCCTAAAGACCGCAGGTCCATCCCTCCAGAATACGCCACAGAGCTTCAGGTTGTTTTCAATTCGCTCAAGAACATGAAGCAGGATGACGTCCAATGGGATTGCGGGACAATGGGCATTGGCATATTGGCAAGTGATTCGTTAATGTTCGAGCGCGGCGACCCTTCGCCCAGCGACCCGAACATGAGCCATATTTACGGAATGGCCATGCCACCGCTGATGCGGGGCATGCCGGTAACGCCGGTGCAATTGGAAAATGTGGTCATACCGCATTATCTGGATCCATTTAAGATTTTATTCCTGACGTATGACGGCATGAAACCGCTCAGCCCGGAACCGCATATCGCGCTGGCAGATTGGGTCAAGCGCGGCGGCGTGTTGGTAGTTTGTGACGACGATGCTGATCCTTACAACAAAGTCCATGAGTGGTGGAACAGCAACGGGCTGAGTTACGACACGCCTCGCCAGGATTTATTTCAACGCCTCGGTATTGCACAAGACATGGCTCCTTACCGGACCGTGGGTTCTCTCCCCATTATTGGAAAATTGTATCAGACGGCCCAGGCCGGGAAAGGCGCGGTGATATGGCTGCATGAAAACCCGGCGGACATGGCCGGGCAACCTGACGGTGACAAACCATTCGTTGAAATTGTCAAACAGGCAGCATCACTGGCGCACACAGATTGGGCGGAAAAGAATTATCTGATGCTTCGACGCGGGCCTTACGTGATTGCGGCGGGTCTTGACGATTCCATCGGCGGCGAACCGCGGGTTTTGGACGGACATTTTATCAATCTCTTTGATTCCACGCTGTCTGTGCAGGACCAAATTACCATTTCTCCAGGCTCACGCTATTATCTCCTGGATTTGGACAGAGTAAATCATGCGACGCCCTGTGTTTTGGCGTCCGCCTGCCGCTTGAACGTGCTGAAGGAAGGCGACAAGAAATTTTCCGCCTACGTTGAGGGCGTTACCAACTCGCTGGCGGCGATTTTGATGAAAACGGACAAAGCACCGCGTTCCGTCACGCTGGCCCACAAGGAATTGAAGAATTTTAATTATTCGGCAGACGACCAATTGCTGCGGATCTATTTTACGAACGAGGCGAAGCAACGGAAATTGATGGTCTTGTTTTGAGCGAACAATCATGCATTTTCAAATTCTAATTTTCGCCGGGTTTGATGAATTAGATGCAGTTGCGCCGCACGAAGTCTTGCAGAACGCGATCCGCGCAAAGGAAGGTGACCGCGTGGAATTGGTGACGGTTCACATCATGGCGCGATGAAGGACCTGGAAACTTTTCCAGGAGAAACCTTCATTTATATCGTCGCTTGAAGTTTAATGAAAATTGAATCAAAATAGGTACATGAGCACGGTTGCTGAAATAAAAGAAGCTGGTACTCGGCTGCGATGTTGCGGATGAAGACCGCGTGCTTGTGACGGTGGTTATCATACGACGTCATTGCGTAACTCGCGTTACGAAATCCCGCTAAAAATCGTTGGGCTGGATGAAGGCGGTTTTGACGCACAAAGCATTTATACAATCCCAGCAGTAAAACTAATTCGCAAACGCGCAGTATTAAATTCGACCCAGCTTAAAGCTGTGGAAGAGAAAGTGAAGCTTTGGTTGGCCTTGGTTTAGAAATTTCCGCCATGATGCGGCTGAAGAACTTTAACCCGGGCCGCCCACCCCAATATTGTGTTTCAGGCAATAGGCCGTATTGCCCACATATTTTTCCGCCCACCATTTCAATCCGGCACGTTCCTTTTTTGTCAACGCGCGAACGACTTTTGCCGGCGCGCCGAGCACGAGTGAACCGGGCGGGATTATTGTTCCTTGCGTAATTAACGCTTTTGCGCCGATGAGCGATTGTTTGCCGATCACCGCGCCATCCAAAATCACGGCTCCCATACCCACGAGCACCTCGTCACCGACCTTGCAGGCATGGACGATTGCGCCATGGCCCACGGTGACCCAATTTCCCACAATGCAGGGATAATCATCAGCCACGTGCAACACGGCGTTGTCCTGAACATTCGAATGATGGCCGACGGCGATGCAGTTGATGTCGCCGCGCGCGACGGCCCCATACCAGACGCTCGAGTGCGCGCCAAGCGTGACATCGCCGATGACCGTGGCGGTTTTGGCGATGAAAACCCCTTTGCCGATTTTTGGCTTCTTGCGAAGGAACTTGTCGAGCTGCTTGTCGATGTGCATCAGATTAGGTTAACCCGACTATATAAATTGTAAAAATTTTTGATTCGATTTGTCGCCTCGACAAGGCATGGTAAAATAAGGCATGACAAAGTCGAAACGGCCCGTGCGCCGGAAGTTGCCGCGCTCGTTCAAGGAGTTGACTCCGGCAAATCATTTCAAGCCCTCCACGTTTTTCCGCGAATTGGTTTTGAAGGCGTGGCTGACACCACGGACGGGGGAACATCGCAGGGCTACTTTTCCCAGGTTGAAAGAGGGCCAGGTCGCCATTACCTGGATTGGCCACGCATCCTTCCTGATCCAGTTCACGGACTTGAATGTGCTGATTGATCCGAATTTTGCGAATTGGCTGTTTCTTTTGAAACGTCTCAAGCGCAGCGGCCTGCGGTTCCGCGATTTGCCCCCGATCGACGTTGTGTTGCTGACGCACGCACACTTCGACCATTTTCACAGGCCGACGCTGCGGAAACTGCCACATCCCAAAATCGCCATCATGCCGCGCGGCGTCGCGGATTTGGCGCACAACCTCGGCTTTTCGCGCGTGATTGAGATGGAATGGTGGGAAAGTTTTTCGCATGACGAGTCGAACTGGAAAGTCACCTTCACACCGAGCCAGCATTGGGGCGCCCGCTTGCTGGCAGACCGGCATCGCGGTTACGGTGGATTTGTTTTGGAACATCAGGGAAGAAGAATCTACCACGCTGGCGACAGCGCCTATTTCGAGGGATTCAAAGAAATCGGCAAGCGGTTGGCGCCTGAGATCGCCCTGCTGCCGATTGGAGCCTATCATCCCGAAACCTTCCGGGCGGTGCACATGGGGCCAGACGAAGCGATCAAGGCGTTTCAAGACTTAAACTCCAGGCAATTGGTGCCGATGCATTTTGGGTCGTTCCGGCTTTCATTTGAAGAAATGGACGAACCGTTGCGCTGGCTGCGCGAATTGGCCGCCCAAAATCGAATCACCAGCCGCCTGCAGGCCCTGCAGGAGGGCGTCCCGGCAGTGTTTTGAAAAAGTTGCCAATTGTGACGGCGCGGGCACAATGGCGGCGTGAATTTTCGCGATAAGATCATCCCGTGGGACGCGTTGCCGGCGTGGCGCCAGGCCTTTCGCGCCACCGGCAAGAAATTTGTCGTCACGAACGGCTGTTTCGACATTTTACATCCCGGCCACGTCACGTATCTCGAATCCGCGCGAAACCTGGGGGACGCGCTGCTGGTGGGGGTGAACGGTGACGAAGCCACCCGCCAACTGAAAGGCCCGAACCGGCCAGTAAATACCCAGGATGACCGCGCCATCGTGCTGGCCGCGCTGGAGAGCGTCTCGGCGGTGTGCATTTTCCTGGAAAGAACGGCGACGCGCTTCCTGGAGCGCGCACATCCGGATATTTATGTCAAAGGAGGAGATTACACGCCCGACACGTTGAATCAGGACGAGCGGCGTGCCGTGGAAGCGCGCGGCGGTAAAATCAAAATTATTCCGTTTGTGCCCGGCAAATCCACGACAGCCATTCTCGAAAAAATTTCCAGGCTTTGAAAATACTCGTCATTTCCTTTGCGGGCATCGGCGACACGGTTTTCGCTACACCTCTGATTCATGAACTGCGCGAGAATTTTCCCGAGGCCACCATTGACGCATTTGTACGCTGGCCCGGCGGATTGCTCGAAAACAATCCCTATCTCGATACCGTTTATCAAAAGGACCTCGCCCAGGATTCGAAACTCGACTCATTCAGGTTTTTGACGAAATTGCGCCGCGTTCGTTATGACGTTTCGATCATTACCTTTCCTCAGAGTCGCCGCGAATACCGGTTTGTGGACAAATTCATCAATGCCGGCACACGCATTTCCCACGAATACGAAAACTTCACCGGATTTGACCGGCGGCTCGTGGACAAAACATTGCCGGTAGATTACGCCAAACACGCAGTGGAAAATAATCTCTCCCTATTGCAGTTTCTCGGCGTAAAACCGAAGCTTTCCCCTCATCGTTATGAATTATCTTTAACTGGGCAGGAGCAAAATTGGGCGACGGCCTGCGTCGCGCAACAAAGTCTGCAAGGGCGCAGACTGCTTGGCATTCATGTCGGCTCAGGTGGGACGAAAAATCTCGCGTTGCGTCGCTGGCCGTTGGAGAACTATATCGAGCTGGCGCGTCGTTTGTCTGAAACGCGTCCGGAATTGGCGATGTTGTTTTTTGGCGGACCTGGTGAAAGAAAAGACCACGAAAAAATCCGGGCCGCCCTCGGTGCGGGAAAAGCTTATTTTCCGGAGACTGATACGTTGTTGAAAGCCGCCGCGCTGATTGGCCGGTGCGATGTGTTTTTGAGTGTGGACACTTCGAACATGCACCTGGCGGCAGCGATGGGAGTAAAAAGACAAATCGTCATTGAAACACCCACGTGGAACAAACCCATTGAGCCGTACGGAAACCCTTTTACGCTTGTAAAAAATCACGCGGTTGGCGGACGCAACCTGGAATACTACCGGTACGATGGCGGGCCCATTAGAGGCACGGAGAAGGAACTAAGACAGATTATGGAGTCAGTGAAGGTGGAGGATGTGCTGAACGCCGTTATAGGGTAAATCCAGCCGCTTTCGCATCGGAAGCGAACATCTTGACCGTATCCAGCGAAAGGGCGCCCAGGTCCATGCCGGCCATTTTCAGGGCCTTGCCCAAAATATCATGCGGCACGGTCACGATTTCACAGCCGCAATCATCAGCCTGAAAAATGTTGAGCACTTCCCGCACGCTGGCCCAAAGAAGTTCAGCCTGCGGCTGGTTTCTCAAAATCTTTTTGCACTCACGCATGAGGGGCATCGGGTCCATGCCAGTGTCGGCGATGCGGCCGGCAAAAACAGAAACGACCGACGGAACTTTGGGGCTCAATGCTTTGGCTACGCCTTCAACCTGTTCCAACGTCAAAATGGCCGTGATGTTCAGCTTGACGTTTTGGGCCGCAAGTTCCTGCACCAACGGCAATGAAGATTCACCGCGCGTGTTGGTGATAGGAATTTTTACGTAAACGTTCGGCGCCCAACCGTTGATTTTGAGCGCCTGCCGTTTCATTTCGGGAAAATCGTCGGAAAAAACTTCGAGCGAAATCGGCTTGGAGTTGATGCTTTTCAAAATGTCCCGGGCAAAAGCTTCGAAGTCGGTCAGGCCGGCTTTGCGCATGAGCGTGGGATTGGTTGTCATGCCCTGGATCAGCGGGTTGGCATTCAATTCCAGCATGCCTTTTTTGTCCGCGCCATCGGCAAAAACTTTGACTTTGAGGTCTTTCAGAGTTCTCATCAGATTCGTTTAGATTAGCATCCTTTTGGTATCTTTCAATTTATTTCAGGCTGTCGGAGAGAATAATCTCCGCCGCTTCACCCAGGTTTTTTACGGCGAAATCGGGTTTTTGTTTCAATTCTTCCGCATAACCACGATCGATAAAAATCGTTTTACAACCGGCGGCATGGCCGCAATCGACGTCGCGCCAGCGGTCGCCGATCATCCAGCACCGGGACAGGTCGGCATTCAATTCCCGCGCCGCCGACACCAACATGCCCGGCCTGGGCTTGCGGCATTCGCATTTCGACTGGCCCTTTCCCGCATGGTAGCAAACTTCCACGCGATCAATCGGCAATTGAGCCATCATGTGCGCATGGATTTCTTCGACCACCGACCTTTCCGATGTGCCGCGGCCAACATCCGGCTGATTGGTCGCCACCACGAGCAGGAAGCCGGCGGCTTTTAGTTTGGCGCAGGCGGCCGGGACCTCGGGAAGGATTTCGAATTCCGCAAGAGACCGCGGCGGATAAGGCTTGGCATCGCGTTCCAACGCGCGATTGATGACGCCGTCGCGGTCAAGAAAAACGATGCGGACTGTTTTTAAAGATTCAGGCACGCGCGACACAGTGTCGCAAATTTATTCAAGCGCTGCGAGAAACTTCGCGGGTCGAATTTAATGGCTCACCTGAACAGTAGACTAAATAGATTTGGAAGGAGATTTTTACCTGATAAGGAATTTGCCTTTGATGCCGCGCCTGCTTTGACTATATAAAATTAGTTAATCTCAATTTAATACTAAAGTTTAATGGATTACTTATTGACGTTTCAATGAAGTGGAGTAATTTCCAATATAACTGCTGGTGGACTTTCCTACAGGTGGTGGCTTTGAAAGTGCCAGGCGTAAAAGTATGTGCGGTGTTATGGAATTTGAGTCGTTTGATCATTTCGCGGAAAAGATCATTGCCATGCCGGCAAGGGCGATTTTGGATGCTCTGGGCCTGGATTGTAAACTTCTGGACGAGGACCTGAGCATGCATCGTTCGGCATTTTTGCCGGACGAATATTCGGTGCTTTGCTTCCGGCAATTTGTGCGATCGGTCAGGTCCGGCGCAGGAATTTTTCCCAAGCGATGCTTGCCTCCGGACCATCTGGAGATTTATAAGCACACGGTTATCAGACTGGTCCACGAGGATGAACTTCCCTCAACGGCGATTGACGCATTCGAAGGTGCGTTTGTAGCGGCGGTTTATTCGTAATCGAGGCCGGTTAACACCCAGCCCGCTATTGCAAGGAGGAAAACGTTAAAGAGATTTACAACCACCAGAAATCTACGTAAGACATTTGAATTCAGTTAGTTGCGATGCGACACTTTACGCGTCGCAGGCCAAATCGACAAAAACCGTCGGCGTCCTTTACGATTTTTATGGGGAAGATATTCTAACGCGACGGACAGATTCATTATAACATGCCTGTTATAAACGCTTTACAACTCAACGATGTTTAGATTCTTAGACTTGGCACTGACCTTGCTTGGCGAAGCGTGACGGAAACGGGAAGCAAGCGTTGAATGTTTTTCGATCCGCAACAGGATATAATAAAAAGGACATAAAAATGCAGACGAAAATGACGTTAGCTGGCGGTATCGCCGCAGTAATTCTCGCGACAACGGCTGTTCAGGCGGTTGAAATTACGGGTAACATTGGTTTTATGGGATTCTCCGGCACATCTGTTTCCGGCAGCGTTACGACATTCTCTCCTGTCAACCCATGGTTGGATGTTGGGGGCACAGGCGACTATGGTTTAACAGGTGGAGCGCTGGCCACGTTCAATTCCATCTCTTACACTGGCACCGGCGGGGGCGCGACACTCACAGCGCCGGTTGATCCGCTCTGGACCTTCAATATATCGGGTTTCACTTATTCCTTTGACCTTACCAGCCTGCTCAACGCCAACGTAACGGCAAACTCAGTTTCCCTGAGCGGACTTGGGACGGCATATATTACAGGCTATGACCCAACGGAAGCCTCTTGGAGCCTGAAGGGCGCGGGCGCAAACGAACAATTCGAAATTAATTTCGGCACAACATCAACTGGAACTGGTCCCGGTGGCACAGGCGGGTCACCGGTCCCGGACGGCGGGGCGACCGTAGGAATGTTGGGGCTGGCTTTGGGTGTCTGCGGCCTGTTCGCCCGCAAGTTCCAGCCTGCTTGAGCGGATGTTGCTCCTATTTTGTCCGCGAACAGGCTGGACGGGCTCTTTTGTCATTTTGAACCCCATCCGCTAAGTTTCGATCTGGTCGAATTTCAATCGAATGATTTTCAGGCCCACGACAGCCGCTAACTGTTGTTGGCGAATATCAAACGTAAGAAAATAACGGGATTTTAACTCCACGGCACAGGCCACGTGCAAGACATCCAAAGAGCGGGTGCCAAGTTTCGGCGTGTGGGTTTGGCTCAATTCAGCAGCCCGGTTCAGGGCAGCGCGCCAGAGAATGTCGGCTTGACTAAGATGTCCCGCAGCAAAGTCGGCGCTAAGGTCTGCCAGCGCATTTGCCATTCCCGACTTGTCAAGCTGCCCCAAAAACGCCACCCGGCAGATTCCATTAATGACCTCGGTACGTCCGTCGTGTGTCACCGGCAATGCGCCTCTGACCCTAGCCCGCCAGGCGGCCATTTCCCGCGATCCGACTTGATGGATGTAGAGACGCGAAAGCGCACTGGGGTCGACGTAAACTTCGTTCGCGATCATCCCCATTCCTCATCCCAGAACTGGCGGGTTGCGTCAGCGGAAAGAGCCGATCGTTGCCGCGTGAGCAGCCGGGCGTAGTAATCAGGTAAAGGGGCCTTTTTTTTCGACTCCTGGGGCAGAGATTTGATAACATAGGCCGGCTGGCCGTGGTCGGTAATCACTACCTGGCCATGCTGCTCAATCCTCCGCTTGACCGCGCGGAAGTCGGTTCTTAATTCACGAATTGTGGCAATATTGTCACTCACAATGTGAAACAATATCGTTTCACACGCGTTCTGTCAAGCCATAGCCTGCGTCACCAGCCCGCCAGCACCAATTTCCCGATCGTGCGGCCGGATTCGAGGCGGGCGTGGGCCTGGCGAAGGTTCGCGGCGTTGATGGGCACGAGAGTCTCGGTGATGGTTGATCGCAGCTTTTTGGCGTCAATCAACGCGGCTACATCGTCCAAAATCAGGCCCTGAGCGTTCATGTCTGGCGTCTGGAACATGGGCCGAGTGAACATAAATTCCCACGAGAGCGAAGCACTCTTGCTTTTGAGCAGTTTCAAATCTATCGGACTTTTGTTGTCCACCACACAGACAATCTTGCCCTGTGGCCGGATGAGCTCTGCCATGACGCTCCAATAGATGTCCGTGTTGGCGAAGTTGGCAATGAAATGGACGCAGGCAAAGTTGAGCGCGCCCAGTTGCGTGGGCAAATGCTGGCGATGATCGACAACGTGCGTTGCGCCCATATTGGTAACCCATATTTGCGTCTCCGGGCGCGAGGCAGTGGCAATCACGACCAGGCCGGCCAGCCGCGCCAATTGTATGGCAATGGAGCCGACGCCGCCCGCGCCGGCGATGATTAACAGTGACTGTCCGTGATTGGCGCCGTGCCGGTCAATGGGCATTCGGTCAAAAAGTGATTCCCACGCGGTCAGGGTCGTGAGAGGCATTGCGGCCGCCTCGGCAAAGGTGAGCGTATGGGGCTTGTGTCCGACGATCCGTTCGTCCACCAATTGAAATTCCGCATTTGAGCCGGGCCGGGTTATATCTCCGGCATAATAGACTTCGTCGCCGGGTTTGAAGCGTTTGACCTCGGGACCGACGGCCTCAACCACTCCGGCGGCGTCCCAGCCCAAAATACGCGGGTTCTTTTCCACGTCCGGTTTTGGCGCGCGCACTTTGGTGTCCACCGGGTTGACAGAAATGGCTTCCACCCGGACGAGCAAATCATGATTGGCAGGAGTGGGCTTGGGCAGTTCGATATCAAAAAGCGATTGCGGATCGCTGACAGGCAGGTAATGCGTCAGGGCTACGGCTTTCATAATTTAGATTACCGATTTTTGCCGGGCTGCCCGGTGCCAGACTGCCTGTGCCCGGCGACAACCAAAATCTGGACTCTAGAAAACCGGAGTCAAATGCAAAATGCCTTGTTGAAGGGATGATGCGTTAAAGTGGAATTTCATCGTTCGTCCAAAACCACGTGCAATTGCCCAGCGCGGTCCAGGCGCAGGATCTCGTCGCTATAACCCTTGCGAAAATTCGGATACTTGAACTGGTAACCAAGCTCCATCTTCAATTTACGGTTGGACACGCGTTTATTCGTGATGCCGCGTTTGCGCTCTCCGCCCAAATTATCGGTATTTGGCGGCGGCGGATATTTCCCCAACGCGGTTCCGAGCCATTCAAAAAACGACCTCTGTTTCACCGGCTCATCATCCACGGCGTTAAAGATCTCACCGGGACGCCCGCGTTTTAGTCCGGCGATGATGCACCCGGCCACGTCATCGCGATGGATCATGTTTAGATACCGGGAACCGTCGCCGTCCATCCGCGCTTCGTTTTTGAGAAACTGCTTAAACCAGTAACCCCGATCGGGCCCGTAGATACCGGCAACACGCAGAATGATAATAGGGAATTTGTTCCGTTGAAACGTTTCCAGAATCGCATTTTCGGTTTCTACCAGGACTTTGGACGTATCGACAGCAGGTTCGATCGGGCTGGATTCTTTCACGAGTGAACCGTCCGTCTGGCCGTAGACGCTGGTGCTGCTGGTGTAGAGAAACTTCTGCGGCGGCGAGGCCGACAACCACTCCAGCACGTGGCGCGTGCCGTCCAGGTATATGCGCCGGTAATTTTCGGCCGCGCCGCCGGCCGCAACGCAAAGGATGACCCAATCGAATTGGCATGGCACTGAGGCAAATGTTTCGGGCCTGGTGATGTCGGCAAAGAGCGGGCGAACGCCAATATCCGTCATTTCCCGCCCCGCGGACGCGTCACGACGCAGGCCGTAGACTTCATGGCCGAGCCGGGCCAATTCGGCTCCCGCGGATATTCCCACGTAACCGCAACCGATAATTAGACATTTCATGCAAAAAAACTTTACCTGCCTGAGTTTGAATTTATTTGATTATTCGGCGTTTTGCCCGATTTATTTTTACAAGTAAAGCAGTCGGGTTTGATATTTCAATGCGAGTATTTTTAGGCTGGCGGCATAGCTTGCTTGAGTTTGGGAAGTGTCATAGGGTTCAGCCGTTAAGTTAAGGTGAAAACGGACATAGAAGCAATCCTTGACATCCTTGAGAAGGTCCAGGCCCGCGTCGAAGAATTGCGGTACACGGTCCTTCAACAACAGGCGATGATCGATGCGTCGCTCCTTTGCCTGCGAGACCGAACGCAGGCCGACCCCAAGGAGTTGGAAAAGCTTTTTCAATACTACCAGGCCGTGGTCCACCAACAGCTCTTGAAAATCAACACGGAAAAAGCCAATACCAGGGAATTGGAGAAGGTTCTGAGTTGATGAGCTGCGTGATGATTATGGCTTTGGACGGTCGCGATCAGGAACCACGGCCGCTTTCGGCGCCTTGTCTGCCGCGGCGGAAGGCTGCGCTGGATTGATTTCCGGCTCGGGCGCGGTCCATTTCTCGATTGGAAAATGCTGCTGCAATTCTACGAAGGTCCACATGACGTGCGCGGGCTCCTTGCAGGTGCCCAAAAAGCGGGTCAAATAGGCAAGGCACGACTCCGCCGTCGTCTGCATGGAATAGGCCTCGGGCGTCGATTTGTCGTAAATCCGCGTCGTCTTGCCCTTTTCAAATTCGCCCGCCTTTTTCAAATACCAATCATCCAGTTTTCGCCGGCCATTTTCCAATTGCGATAAATACGACGCGTCCAAACCCAGGGCTTCAGCCATCTGTTGCTGGGTCCACTGCAGCCGATGCCGCACGTCACGCAATTGTTTCGCTTTTTCGGTTTTGCTAGGTTTTTGCGCGCTCATGATTCCCTTTGTTTGACTTTTAAAAACTCTTTCTAATTCCTGTATTGATACTTAATACTGGATGCGCCGGGTGACAAGTGAAAAAGATAAAAAAGTAACGGACACACTTATGGCCCCTTCTTGAATGTTCGTACGTATGCCGCCACGGCATCAATTTCCGAGTCGGACAGCTTTTTCCCAAAGGCCGGCATCACACTAGGGCCAGTTTTAATGGCGTTCACGATTTGCGCATCCGAGGTGTCAGCCTGCCATTTGGGGTCCGTCAGATTTTGCGCTCCCACGAGCCGGCCATGGAACGTGTGGGCGCAGCCGTTTGCACCGTGACAAATGACGCAATTTTCCTGAAACAGGCCCTGCGCATCCACTTTTGAAGCCGGATAACCCGCCTCATCCACCGTTAGCGGCTTCCCGGAAGCGCAACCCCAGATAAAGAGGGAAGTTCCTGTCAGGACTGCCAAAACTGTGGCGCTCGCTCCAACCTTCATACTCTCATTCTCCCCCGCTTTAACTCACACTTCAATATCCTTCGAATGAAAATTATTTCAAGCCGCGAGACCATTATCCATTTTCCACTCTCCATTTCCCATCTCCTATCTTCCCTCCCAACCTTCTTCCTTTAAAATCTCCAGCAGCCGGGGATCGTCGGCAGACAATGGCGGTAGCCAAAGGCCTAATTCCTTGCGGTTCCACCAGATATGCGCCTGGTTTCCTGGCGGGGCAAAAGCATAACGGTAAAGAACGGCCCTGATGTATCGCGGCGGTTTATCCGGAAAAGGACTATTTCCAAACAGACTCAGCGCGCCGGGATCATCGTGCAGAAGCTTCCATACCAAATTGAGCGTCCAGGGATAGTCGGATGGCGCGCCCATGGCAGCGAACCACATCTGCCAGTCTAGGCGTGGTTGATACGGCGCGATTTGAACCGGCCGTCGGTCCACTGCAACTGGTTGCGCGCAATACAAATAGGCTCGCCATGCGGCGGAATCATCCGGAACCGCAGCATCGGTGCCTTCAAAAACTACGGTCAGTCGCTCGCGACCAACCGAACCAAACGCGCCGTAAGTATTGACAAGTTCGAGCGACTCAAACGACGTGTTCATCATCTGGTTCGGTGAAATCAAATTGGCGACCGGCTGGACGCTCAGGAGCGCTACGATGGCGGCGACGACTGATGCCGAGGCCATCGGCAAAACTGAGCGTTTCCCGGCAGCCGCTGCGCTCGCGGCCCAATGGCCGAAAAAGCCCGGCAGACATTTTGACCAGAAGCCGTCATCGAAACACGCAAGGGCGGGAACAATCGTAAGCCAGTTCAAAAATGAGAGATTGCCGCTCAGAATCAGCGTCATTTGAAACAGTATTATGATGACGCCTGCGATGCGCCGGCCGATACGCGGATAAAATGTGAACCAGGGCGCAATCAGCTCCGCCAGGAAATTGAACAGAACACCGGTCTTAAGCACCCAATGCGGCAGAAAGCAAAACCAACGACTGAATGGCCCGGGAATTGGCTGGGTTTCAAAGTGATAATAAAGCGCCGTTAAGTCGTTCCAGCAAGAGTCGCCGCGCAGCTTTATCAGGGCCGATCCAAGCATAATGCGGAAAATGAGCCACCGAAAAAGCCAGATAACGACCACTGGCGGACGACTTCTGGAAAACGGCCGTCCGTCCAGCAACGGGCAGAGAAAAATCCCCAAGAAACCGGTTTCCAATAATTGCATTTCCCAGCCGTAGCCGTACCAATCCTGCCCGACGT
Source organism: Verrucomicrobiia bacterium (assembly GCA_035933915.1). Classification (GTDB taxonomy): domain Bacteria; phylum Verrucomicrobiota; class Verrucomicrobiia; order Limisphaerales; family UBA11358; genus UBA11358. Next base: position 7,096 of record DASYYL010000235.1, on the reverse strand, counting down.
GGACGAACGACATGTAAAGCGCCCATAGCACGGCCATCACCAAGGCATTGGCATAACCGGCAACGACAACACATGCAAGCGCAAAACCGAACCACGCGGCGATTTGCAGGACGGAATCCGAATGAACGAACCAGAAGAAGGACGGAAAATGAACAAAACCTTGAAACGATGAGCCAAGCCCGGCGCGGACCTGCGTGAGAAATAGATTAACAGGCGTCAGGCCATTTGAACCAATGAGCGGAAGGATCTGCCTGGCCGCAACTAGAAAAGCGACGGCGTAAACAGCCCCGAGGAGACGCAGAATCATGAACCGCGTCAACCAATAGCTGTCTGCGGGCCGCGCCTTTGCTGGAACAGGTTCCGTCATGGGACGATAGTCCCAAAATGGGCGAGACCCGGAACCGCGTCAATGGCGATGCAAAGCGTTAGTCATCGCCCCTCGTGTTGCGTGGTGCGTGTTGCGTCAAGAATCTTTGAAAGTCTCAATGCTATACTTGACGCGACAAGCAACACGTATCACGCAAAGCCAAAAACGCTACAGATATTAAGACCGCCGCAGTTTGCTCCATGGTGGCCGCGGTGCAAACCGCTATTCCACCACCCGTTTGCCTTGCTTGCGGGCATGGTATTGTTCCTTAATCCATTTATAGGTCGCCGCCAGGCCTTTGTTCAGGCTGGTATTTGGTTCCCAACCGAGGACCTTTTCGATGAACGTATTGTCGCTGTTACGGCCAGCCACACCTTTCGGCGCATTCAAGTCGTAATGCCGTTTCAGCGTCACACCGGCGATCTTTTCAATCTTAGACAACAATTCGTTAATTGTGACCAGTTCGCTCGAACCGAGGTTAATCGGCGTCGCAATCAAATCATCGCAATGTGTAATCATATCCACGCCTTTGACACAGTCGTCGATATACATGAAGCTGCGGGTCTGATTGCCGTCGCCCCAGATGGTAATTTCATGTTTGCCGTTGTCCAGGGCCTGAATCACCTTGCGTGAAAGGGCGGCCGGGGCCTTTTCGCGTCCGCCGTCCCACGTGCCGTACGGGCCATAGACATTATGAAAGCGGGCGATAAATGTCTTCATGCCGCGCTCGTGCCAGTATTCCTCGCAGAACATTTCCGAAATTAATTTTTCCCATCCATAACCGCGCTCGGCCATGGCGGGATAGGCATCAGATTCCTTTAATGCGCGCACCTTCGGGTCTTTTTGCAGCGTCGTGTTGTAGGCACAGGCCGACGACGAGTAGAAATAACGGCGCGCGCCGGCCTGGTACGCGGCTTCGATCATGTGCGTATTGATGAGCACGCTACGCAGACACTCGACTCGAAAACGCTCGATAAAACCCATGCCGCCCATGTCTGCCGCGAGGTTATAAACTTCGACTGCGCCCTCGCAAACGCGATGGCAATTGTCCTCATGGCTCACGTCCAGAGAAATATTTTCGACGCCCGGCACTTTCAGGTACCATTCATAGACCGGCTTTTTGTCCACCGCGCGAATGCGGTTAAATCCTTTTTTCTTGAAGTACAGCGCCAGATTGCCGCCGATAAAGCCGCCGCCGCCGGTGATAACAATCAAGTCGTCTTTTAGCGTTGGCGGGGTTTTTTCAACAAGTCGTTTTTTGTTTTCCATAGATGTGAAGGAGATTATAAATTTTTCATGCAGCGAGGCGAGGAAAAATAAGAACGCCCCTTTTCTCTGTGGGTGACGACGTGAGGAATCTCTAACTGAATTAGCTAGCCAGGTTTGCGGTGATCCGACTTAATTAGAGTCTCATTACTTCGGCTCCTACGGATTGGCCAATCTGAAATACAGATTCCCTGTGGGCGAGGTGAGGTTCAGGTAATTCGTGCCGCCGGACGTGGTCCAACTGGTGTTTAGCGTCCAGCCTGCCGCAGAGGTGATGCTATTGTTCTGCTGCAATGTCCAGCCGGAGACGTCTTGCCAATAGACCGAGATTGTTTTGCCGGATTGGCTGATGTAAAGCGTCGGAGCGCCGGGAGTTTGCACTGCCGAGATGAATGCCCAGAAACCGCCGGTGAGGGAATAATTTCCTCCGGTCATTGCCGGCGAGGCGTCGGGCTGGCCGATGGTGCCGCTCACAGAGTATTGCCCGCCGCTGCTGGTGCCGCCGCCGCCGGCGATTTTGTACCAGTTAATGCTGTAGTTTTGGGCGGAAGCGGCAAAAGAAAACGCCAACAACCAACAGCCGAGCAACGCGTTGAAGCAGGGGAATTTGGTGGTTCTCATTCCAACGGTCATTCTCTCATAAAGATAAACCCCGTCAAGCTAAAAGCAGAAGTAGAATCCGCGAATTACGAAAATTTGCGCGAATGACAAACCGGCTGACTTCATAGAAGTAGAATCGATCGCCTCGTTTCGTAGTTGCATTACCTGCGACTGAAAAACATAAATTCGCGTTAATCCGCGTAATTAGCCGATGGCTCCAATACCGTTCCCTCATACAAACTGAGCACGAAGAATCGGCGTGAAACGTTAAAAATGTTGAAACGTTGAAATGGTCGAGGGCGATGACATGGACATGGACGCCAACCTGAGGCTCTTACCATTTCGTGAATGTTTTACCCGAGGCAGCGCTCGGTGGTAGCGCCGCTTGCAAAAACTCGATTGCCCAGTATTATCGGCCGCCCGCTCAAGGCGTTCAGTTAGAGCCTCGTCCCGCCACACAAAGGTGTAAACCAATTCTTTTTGATTTCCAATCGCCCACGCAATCCGCCAATCTTCGGCTCGTTTTAATGAAAATTCTCGTGATTGGGTCGGGCGGGCGGGAGCATGCGCTGGTGTGGAAACTGGCGCAATCGCCGCATGCCACGGACATTGTGTGTGCGCCGGGCAACGCCGGCATCACCGGCGAACGGCTTGCTCGCAACGGCGCGCCGGTGGAATGCGTCAATATCGGCGCGGAAGATTTGCGAAAGTTACTGGCTTTCGCGGAACAAGAGGAACCCGATCTTACGGTCGTCGGCCCGGACAATCCGCTGGCGCTGGGCATCGTGGATTTGTTTCAAAGCGTCGGTCTCCGGATTTGGGGGCCGAACCAAAAGGCGGCGCAGTTCGAATCTTCGAAGGTGTTTTCACAAAAATTCATGGCTCAACACGGCATTCCGACGGCGCAGGCCGGAACGTTTGCCGATGCTGTGGCCGCAAAAAAGTTCGCCGCCGGCCTGGGCGGCAAATGCGCGGTGAAGGCGGACGGCCTGGCGTTAGGCAAGGGCGTCCTGATTTGCACGAACACTGAAGAGGCGAACAAGGCGATCGACAAGATTCTGGTCGCGAAAAATTTCGGCGCGGCGGGCGCGAATATTGTGATTCAGGAATACCTCGAAGGGATGGAGATTTCGTTGCACGCGATTTGCGACGGCAAAACGGCGAAATTATTTCCCACGTCGCAAGACCACAAGCGCGCGCTGGACGGCGATCAGGGCCTGAATACGGGCGGCATGGGCGCCTATTCGCCGACACCGTTTTTGAACGAGGCGGAATTGCAGCGAGTCGCTGAGACCATTCTTAAACCCTGGGTACGCGGTTGCGCGGAGGAAGGGATTGATTTTCAAGGGATTTTGTACCCGGGCATCATGCTCACGAAGCATGGGCCGCGAGTCCTGGAATTTAACGCGCGTTTTGGCGATCCGGAAACGCAGGTCTATTTGACGCGGTTGGAAAATGATCTGGTCGAATTGCTGGACGCGAGCGCGGGCGGCACGCTGGATAAAATCGAATTGCGCTGGAAGCCGGGAGCGAGCGTGTGCGTCGTAATGGCCAGCGGCGGTTATCCGGGCAATTATGAAAAGGGAAAGCCGATTCGCGGGTTGGATGAGGCGGCGAAGATTCCTGGCGTGAAGGTATTTCACGCAGGGACGGCTTTGAAAGATGGGCAAATTGTGACGAATGGCGGGCGGGTGCTGGGTCTCACGGCACTTGGGAAAGACCTCAAAGCGGCGCAGAAGGCAGCGTATGCGGCGGTGGAGAAAATCCATTTTGAGGGAGCACAGTTTCGGAAGGATATTGGGGCGAAGGCAGCCGCGAAGATGGATTAATGGATTTTTGGATGAGTGGATTAGTGGGCGAGCTCTTAAAATCATCGAACACCGAACATCGAACATCGACCCGCGAATCTCATAAATGGGCAGGGGTGGCAGCACCACTGGCAAGTATCTCTTCCCTACCGGTTTTAAAATATGGCAGGGCGAGGCTGCTGCGCCGGCCAAACTTTACAACACGACCGCCAACCTCCATGTACGCCGACACACTAAAGCGTGGACACCGAACCATTTCAGCGCCCGCCCACCGCATGGGCAACAGCTCCCGAGTTGGTGGCGATCTCTTTGCGGCGCGAGACCGGTTTCACGAGCCCGGCGAAGTGTTCGCGATAGCTCCAGAGGAGGAACAGTGCGAGGGCGGAAACGACGAGCGCGACAGGCAATCCCGATGGCGCCATGAATGTGTGAAAGGCCAGGGTGTTCACGACGACCGGGCCGACGAGCGTCAAACCAAGGAGGATTCCGCCGATGACTTCGAAGGCGGCGACAACGTATTGGGCAATTCAGCACATCAGAGAGAAACTGTCCCCAGATGAGCGAAGGATAACAAAAAGAACGAAAGAAAATAATATGAAAAACATCCTGTTAACGGCCCGGAAGGCTTGGTCAAAGGAAAACGCGCCATTCTGGGTCTGGCGCGCAGCGGCGTCTATTCGAATGGCCCGGCCAAATCATTCGATTTTCAGGAACCCTATCTTTGCACGGTCCTGGGATTCATCGGCATCACCAATGTCCAGGCAGTCCACGTCGAAGGCGTTGGCGCCGTGTCCGACGAACTGATTGATGAACTCCTCGCAGCCGACGTCATGACTTTGAGTGATGATGGTTGCGATTTTCATAATCGATTTTATTGCGGGTTGATTGATTTTTTGGTTGTGAACTTGTTTTAACCAGCGTTGACAAGGATTTGTTTGGATTGCGCCGTAGCCTCGGCGACGGCCTTTTCGGGGCCGATGGCGCTGGCGCCAAACTTCAGGAACTTCGCGATGCGCTTGATCATTTGCGCCGAACGAACTTTCGAGCTTCGCCGCAATTGTGGAAGGCACTTTATACCCGAAAATGACCGTCGCCGGTCAGGGGTGTTCAGATTTTGCGAACGTGTATGGGGACAAGCTGTCCCCACTCCAGCCCTACTCTTTGGCGCATTGCTGGACGAGGGCGAGCAAGGTGACGTGGGAGGCGGCGGCGCGCTCGGTGTCTTCGATTTTCTCAAATTCAGTCAGGATTTCGGCGGCGCAGGGTGAGCCGGGCGGCGGCAATTCTTCCTTGCTGCAACGCATCGCCAGGAGCATGTCGTGGACGCTGATGGCATCGAGCGGGCGCGATGGCGCGTATGAGCCATTTCCGGAATTTTCGGACACGATCTTTGCGTCGAGCAGCCGCTGTAGAATCTGCTGGGCCAGTTTGGTCGGGATACCCAGTTCGTCGGCCAGTTCCTGCGTGGTCGCCGGCGATTTTCCATTTTGAAATAGCCGGCCAATACACGTCATCAGGCTCAGCGCAAGAATTTCGCGGTCACGGTGCCCCACAGTCTCAATCACTTTTTCCTGCAAATAAATTTTGCGATTTTGGAATGCGTAGGCGATTTGCGCGCCAAAAAGCAGGATGGCCCAGGATAAGTACAGTCCGGCCATAAACACCGGGATCAGGCCCAGGCTGCCGTAAATTTCGCTGTTGCTGACGACGCGTGAGACGTAGAGAAATCCGAAGAGATTGTTCATATGCCAAAGCGTGCCGCCTGCAATGCCTCCGGCCAGCGCCGCGCTAAATTGGACTTTGGTGTTGGGGATAAATTGGTAAAGGAGCGCGAAGACCAGCCAAATAAAGATTAGCGTGCTGGCTTGAAGGATCAGGCGACCAATAACCGGCGTACCTTGCAGAACGGTGCTGGTGGCCTGAAAATGGCTGCTGCCGGCCAGGCTGAGCCCAACGGCGATGAGCAACGGGCCCAGGGTGATCGCCATCCAGAACCGCGTCATGCGCATGAGCATACGGCGTCCGCGTTCGACGCCCCAGATATCATTGAACGTGCCTTCGATGCTGTTGAGCATGGAGATGGCGACGAAGACGAGGAGGGCCATGCCGGTTATCCCGAGCGCGCCACTGCGGGTATTGTGGATAAATTCGTGAATGTGCTGGGCGACGAGTTCTTGCGCCGCGACGCGGGCGTTGGCAGCCGCAGCTGGAGAAACGACGGAATTGGTGCCGGGCGTATTTCCCTGGCTGGTGGACGGCGAAGAGGGTGGCGCGGTGACTGTAGCCGGGGGCACGACGTTGGAAACGAATTTGTCTATGGCATTATAAATTTCCTGTTCACCCTCCTTTCTAAGCAGGCTGCTGGTGACGCTGATGGCCACGGCGAGCAACGGAATGAGCGCCAGCAACGTCGTGTAGGACAAGGCGGAAGCGCGGACGAGGCAACGGTTCTGGACAAAGCTTTTGCCCACGAAAAACCAAAAATGGATGAAATGTTCGAGGCGCCCAGCCACGCTGATTTCGTTTTCCTCGCCAGTGGCGATTCGAACAAGACGCAAAAGAGACCTTTTTGGCACAAGAGGATTTAAAATTAAAAAGGAAAAAGGAGAAAGGAAAAATGGTGGCGGCGCCACTGGAGAAAAGCCCGCGATACCTTTGGGGCGGCTCTACTGCCAAATATTTGGACAAGACCACTGTTCCCGGCGATAACTGAAGACACCTCGGGCACGCGAGTTTCCTGCGGTAAATAAGACAAACCGTTGCAGTTCCAGCGCCAAACGCGGCACGAACCCTGCTGCTTGCAGTTGGAAAACATGGGCTAATGTCGACCAGCTTTAAGCGAAACAAATGATAATCCGTTCCCATTCAAGCAAGGATCCCGGCGCGACGCAGGGGCCGCGGCGCGCCTTTACCATTGTTGAAGTATTAAGGTTTTGTAAAGGATTTTGTGTAAATGGTTTTTCTGTTTGGTTTTTGTTTTCTGTGGTTGTGATTTCTGGAACGTCCAGCAGCCAGCTAAAGTGAGCAGGGGGGCGGGCTGCGAGCCCATAGCTCG
>DASYYL010000226.1:0-65273 GCA_035933915.1 Verrucomicrobiia bacterium | reverse complement strand
GGGCCTGATGGCGATCAGCGGCGACCTGCTGTTTTTGTTTTGTTTTACCGTGCTCACGTTGGGGATTGCTACGTTGCTGTTTAGAAGAACGTTGTAGGTTTGAGAATCCAAAAAATCGCCCAAATTATACTGGCCGAATCTCGTGGCTAATATGTTTCATTTCAAATCGGAAGGAGATTTTTTCAGCGTGCCGCCATCGGTAAGAGACGTGCCGGATGTGGAGTTTACGAATTAACGCCGCGACCGAATCTCGCTGACGGGAACTGGGCCGTGCGATGACTTCGCGGGATGGGGCGCGGCCTTCTTCATCGACGCTGTTTTGACGAAAAGGGAATAACTGATGAGACCGAAGCAGACGACCGACAATTGGGCCAGTCGGAGGGCCAGGCCGTAGGTCATGCCCGCGAGGGTGCCCAGGCCTGCGGCTTTAAATGCAACCACGCGGCTGCCTTCCAGCGTTCCCATGTTCATCGGCACGGCAAACGTCAGCAAATCAAACCACATACCGAGCACCCAGACGGTTGCGATCGTTTCAGCCGAAAACGGGTGATGCAGGAGGCTCAAAAACCACCACGTTTGCAGAAGACCGGTGGAATGGCCGAATAATTGCCAGCCCACGGCCCTGGGCAGGTCGCCGGGTTGTTCACGATAGAACGTCTTGAGAGCTTCATCTACCTGGCTGATTTGGCGCGCAAGTTTTTGGACCAATGGCCCGGCAAACCGGCGCGCGGCCAGCCAGCGGACTGCGACGCCGAGTTTTCCATATTTTTGGAGCAGGAAAAAAACGAGGATTCCAGCCATCACAAAACCGCCGCTGGCGAACATCGCTACCCAAACCGGCTCCGGCAGGTTGGCTCTAAGCAGGACCACAATGGATCCGCATGCCACAAAGCCCGCGTGGGCGACTCCGCTCGAAAGGCGTCCCACCAGGACGCCGCTGATTGCTTCGGGGCCTTTGTGGTTTGACGACAACAACGCCGCCTTCGTGACCTCACCGCCCACCGCCGCCGTGGGGGTCAGGTAGTTGATCGCGTTGCCGGCCATGCGAATGCGAAAGAGCTGGAACCAGGAAATACGGCGGTACGGCCCGCTCAGGCAATAACTCCAGCCTTTGGTATGCAGCCCTTCGGCCAGGAATTCAAATCCCACAAAGAGCGCCAACCCCCATCCCAGCGAAACGAACTCGTTCCAGAGCCGGGCTGGGCCAATCCTCAAAACGAGATAGCCCAGAAAGACGAGACCCAGCGCCAGAAGCGAAATATGCAGTTTCTTCATTACGCGGGTTTCATGGAAATCCCAAATCGACGGCAATAGTTTTGGAACCGCCGAGTTTCCGCCCTCACGTCCAGCCCCAAATCGGCGAAAGTCGGGTTGCGTCGGCGTTGATACCGTGAGCGAGTCGCGATGAACTGTCGCATTCGGTTAACGGCCATTGGCGTCAGCGAACAGTCCAGATGCCGATAAATTCGCCGCGCCGTTCCCAGCGGGTCCGACACTATTTCGGAATAATTCAAATCAAGGAAGCGTTCGGCCAGGTCCGGACGCTGATCGCGAAAGCGCATGGAACGTTCCATCGTTTCGGCGAGCGTGCGGGCTTCGCGCTCCTGGAGGCGCTCTCGGTCGGGTCGCGCAAAAAGTCCCTGGACCACTTCGGTCAATTGCCGCGACGACTTGAGTACGTCAATCGGATTTCGGTGAGTTTGTATGATCATCGCGTCAGGGAATACCGAAAATAGTTCTTCCAGCGCATAGAGATGGTCCGGCGATTTCAGCAGCCACCGCTTTAGTTGTGAGCGCGACTGGAGATGTTGCAAAAATTGTCTTTGCCATGCATATGCCGAATGCAAGCCGGTTTCGCGCAAGAATTTCTCATACGCCGGCACCCGGCACGTCGTAATAAATTCCTCGGACATGAGGGTAAAGCTATGCATGGCCAGACATTCATGGGGCGTAACCGCGCGAACTGGATACACTTCATCCGCCCCCGACGCCAGGCGCCGGAACCACCAGAGATTGATGTTGGCGCGACGCATCCGCGAATCGCGGGTGACCCCGTGCTCCGGCGCCGGAACGGGAAACATGACTTCCCACACCCTGGGGCTGCGGTTCTCCGGGTCCTGCGACAGCAACTCGTGGAGAAAAGTTGAACCGCTCCGCGGCATCCCGGTGATAAAAACCGGCTTCTCGATTGGAGTTGTGAAGATATGGGGTTCGCGCCGCCAGATGGCGGCCAATCGCAAACGCGTTTCAAGAATGTCCAGCAAATGACTGCGCATCAGGAAGCGTCCAAGCGCGTGCAGGCCGGCGTCCTCCTCGAGGCTGGATGTGAGAATTGAAAGCGCCGGCTCAATCGGTGGATCGCCAAAGTCTTCCAGGCCAGTCCGCCTCTGCGCCTGCTCACGGAGTTTTTTACCGTCCAAATACCAGAGCCTGCGGCTAACCCTGTCCGCAAAAGAATTCCTTATCGTTTTGCCGGCCTCCTTGGCTCGGCAGTCAGCATTATCTCTTTTCATGCATTCTCCTTTGCCTGCTATTCTAACCCATGTTGTCAGGAATTGCCAAACGGCTACCGGGCTAAAAAATTGCAATCTCTACCCGGTCCTTTTAAAGACCACGGATGAACACAGATTTGCACAGATTAAACGAAATCGATTTCCAACGTCCACGGCTTGAGTGGGAGCGTATCGTTTTATGATCTCGTTTATCCGTGTCTATCTTTGTCCATCCGTGGTTAAAATTTTCGGTTGCGGGTCTGCGGCGTTGTCTCGACCCTCGGTATATTGTGAATGGTGCCCGCGACAGGACTTGAACCTGTACGATGTTACTCACTAGAACCTGAATCTAGCGCGTCTGCCAATTCCGCCACGCGGGCGCGTGAAAAGCGTCTCTTTTGATACACAAAGAGCAGGGCGACTGCAAGCCGATTCCGATTTCTCCCGGGAGTTTATGGCGCATTGGGAGCTAAATCCTGAAGGTCCAACGGGCTGAGAGCCAGCCGTATCAATGCATGACAGAACTGCCCGCCATTTCGTTTGAAACATCCACCGCAACAGAAACAATGACATTCGCTCGTCAGATTTTGCAAAATTTGGAAACGTTTTTCTTTGATTTTTCCAATAAAAACCCGCCATTTCGGTCAAAGTTCGAGCCCGGAAAAATTTCGTAGCATTTTATTTGACTTTAGCCAAGGTTATGCTAAAACGGTCTCGCTTCGTTCAACGTGAACGGTGCGGTGTCAACCAGACAGATTGTCCGAAATTGAACAGAAAATGACATTCAGTGCTCCTGCCCGTAGCAGAACCTCCCACATGTCTCTTTGAACAGGCGTAGTGTATTATGAATCCGACCAGACTGTTTGTAGGCAACCTCTCGTATCAGACGGGAGAAAATGACCTGCAGGACTACTTCGCCCAGGCGGGCGCGGTGACTTCCGTGAACCTCATGCTCGACAAGATGACCGGCAAATCGCGCGGTTTCGCCTTCGTTGAGTATGCTTCCGCGGATGAAGCTCAAAAGGCAATAGACCAGTTCCACAACAAGGAATTCCAAGGCCGTGCTATCACGGTAAACGTGGCGCGTCCGCGCGAGGAGCGCCCTGCGCGCTTCGGCGGCGGCAACCGCGACAGCCGCGGTGGCGAACGCTCAGATTATCGCGGTGAACGCCGCGAACGTCGCTAATTAGCGCGAATCGGTTTTTGCAGCGGGCCAGCGATTTTATCGCGGGCCCGCGTTTTCTTTTGTGCCCACGCAAAAAATAGTATGTCACCGCAAAGGCCATACTACCGGTTGCGGCACGGCACGACGGATCAATGAGTGGTTGAATGGTTAGGTGGCTGGATGGTTGGATGGTTGGCTTGACGGGCGAACGCCGCCTGCTGGAAGCTCCAAATTTCAACACCCAAGCACCAGCCCCGAAAGGATCCGGGGTTCAGAACATCCAGGAGCGAGGCGCCAAAAATTGGATGTTCTGGATCGGTGCTCCTATGGCGCTTGATCCTTGGATTTTGGAATTTCCTGCTACGCACTGGTGGAATGCGATTTGACGACACCGACCCTTGGACCCGCCACGATCCGGCGCGCTTCGTTTCAACGTTTCAACGATTTAACGTTTCAACATTTTAACGGCATCCGCCGTAAATTTTGTTTGACAGATTTTAGGGCGGCCTTATTTTGATTTGAAAGATTTATGGCAGACGCTCCGCAACCGCCAATTCCGCCCGGTGTGCCCGGTGCCCCGGTCACGCCCATGAAAAAATCCACGGGCAAGGTCCAACCAAAAAAGGAAACTGTCCGTATCACTTTGCCGCCCAAGCCCTCAGCGGCGCCGACAATTAAACTGCCCACGCTGCCTCCGGGCGGCCCCACTGGGGCGCCAGGCGGCGTCCCGGGGGCAGTTCCCGGCGCTGCGCCGCGTCCGGCGGCTGGCACCGCCGCTCCAGTGGCGGCGCAACGCACCACCACTGCGGCTCCGGTTTCAGCGTCAGCGGCCGCCGCCGCGGCAGCGCAAACCGCCGCAGCCCGTCCCGCGCCTGCAGCCGGACGTGTTGCCATCGCGCCCGTCGTGGTGGCCGCGGCTAATCCCGTTGACACTGTGCTGGCCATCGCAGCCGCCGTGGCGGGAGTTGCGGCTATCGGCACCACCATCTGGATGATGGTTATGCTCAATACCGCGATTCAGTCTTAGCGGTCTCCGTTTCTATTCCAGTATCGACTATGGCTTCGCCTTTAATTGTCACGCTTACGCAAGAGAATTTTGAAACGGAAGTTTTGAAATCGTCCAAGCCTGTGCTGGTGGATTTTTGGGCTGAATGGTGCGGCCCTTGCAAAATGATCGGGCCACTCCTCGACGAACTGGCGGCAGAATACGACGGCAAAGTCAAGATTGGCAAGATTAACACGGACGAACAGCAACAGCTTGCCTCCCGGTACGGTATCAGTTCCATTCCCACCCTGTTATTTTTCAAGAACGGCCAGGTGGTCAATCAAATGATTGGCGCTCGCGGCAAGCGGGACTTCAAGGCTGCGCTGGACAGCGTGACGGCAAATTAAAAATATTTTTTTCTTTCCGGCTTTTGGTTTAATTTGCTCTGGTGATTCTCACCCCAGGCCAACTCAACCGGCGCGCCGAGCTCTATCATCAGCTTGGTTCCATGATCGCCGCGGGCGTCCCGCTGATGAAAGCCCTGGAAATGGCCGGCAATAATAAATCCCTGCGTTCCTCTAAAAAATACATCTCGACCCTCCTTGAGCACATGCGCAACGGGCGGTCGATGAGCGACGCCATGCTCCACGTGCAGGGCTGGCTGCCGGACTTTGACAGGGCTTTGTTGTCCGCCGGCGAACAAGCCGGCAAACTCGACTTTGGTTTCAAGCGGCTGGGTGAATATTACGCCAATCGGGCGCAGATTATTCGTGAGACTATCTCCAGCCTCGCCATCGCCGCGCTCAATCTTCACGTCTTTCTCTTTATCTTTCCCCTCTCGGTATTGATTAAGTTTGCCATTGGATTGCTCAATAGTGACTATCGTTTGTGCTTTCCATTCATCAAAGAGAAAATTATCGTGTACGGCGCGCTCTGGGGTGTGATTCTTTTTTTCATTTTTGCCTGCCAGGGAAAACGTGGTGAACGCTGGCGCGCGGTCGTCGAGTATTTGAACCAGTCGGTCCCCATGTTGCGCACCGCGTTGAAATATTTGGTCCTTTACCGGTTCACAACGGCCCTGGATGCGCTCGTCAATTCGGGCATTTCCATCCTCCAGGGCCTGCCGATGGCCGCCGCCGGCAGCGGCTCGACTCATTTGAAAAACAAGGTGGCCGAGTGGCCGCGCGAACTGGAGGCGGGCACCACGCCATCTGAGCTTATCCGCGGGCTCTCTTATTTCCCTGATATGTACGCCAACCTCTATTACACGGGCGAAATCAGCGGCCGCCTCGACGATTCCCTGGTTCGTTTGCAGACCTATTATCATGAAGAAGGCTTTCGCCTGCTGCGGCTGTTCATGCGAATTCTCAGCAGGACCATTTATCTGCTAATCGCCCTTTTGATCGCCTATAACGTCATTGGGTTTTACACCGGTTATTTTCAGGGCGTGGTAAACGGGGCGGGTGGAGGAGGGGGCGCGGATTGATTCTTTCGGAAATTCAGTCAAATGAAGAGTTGCGCCGGCGGGAATTTCCGGTGGCCCGCGAGAAAATTTTTCTGGCCCATGCCGGTGTTTGTCCTCTTCCCCGGCGCATCGCCGATGCCATCGCCGATTGCGCCGCCCAGGGCACGCTCGGCGACCAGGAGGAATTTATGCTCTCGCGCCTCGAACTCGCGCGCAAACTGGCCGCTACGCTGATTCGTTGCGAACCCGCGGAGATCGCCCTGGTCGGCCCTACTTCGCTTGGCCTGAGCTTTGTCGCGGCGGGGTTGAAATTCAAGCGCGGCGACAATGTCCTGATCTACCACGATGATTATCCGTCGAATGTTTATCCTTGGATGTCGCTGGCAGAAAGAAACGTCGAGGTGCGCCTGCTGAACACGCGGGGGCTGGGAATCATCCGCCCGCGCGATGTGTCGGGACAAATTGATGAAAATACCCGCCTGGTCGCGCTGGCGTCCTGTCACTTTATCAGCGGCTTCCGCATCGAGATCGATGAAATCGGCAAGCTGTTGCGCGAGCGCGGCATTTTTTTCTGCCTGGACGCCATTCAAACTCTGGGCGCTTTTCCAACGACGGTTGAGCACGTGGATTTTCTGGCCGCCGACGCCCATAAATGGCTGCTGGGCCCTTGCGGCGCGGGCATTTTTTATGCGCGGCGCGGCCTTCAGGAAAGCTTGAATCCGCCGGTGTGGGGCTGGCACAACATCCGCAATCCGAATTTTGTCGCGCAGGAAAAAATCGAGTTCCGCCACGATGCCCGGAAATTTGAGGCCGGAACGCAAAACCTGGTGGGCGTGACCGGGCTCATCTCGGCGATGGAGCTGGCGCTCGAAGTCGGCGTCCAAAACATCGCCGCCGACCTGATTCGCAAGCGCGCATGGTTCGTTCCTGAATTGCAGAAGCGGGGTTACACAGTGTTGAACGCCGCGGCCGCGCCGGAAAATACCGGCAGCATGATTTCCTTTTTTGCGAAGGACCGAAACATGCCGGCACTCCACAAAAAATTGAGCGACGCCGACGCTTTTACGTCGTTGCGCGTGGATCGGTCCGGGCAAAATTACATTCGTATCTCCCCGCATTACTACAATACGGATGACGAATTGCGAACGGTATTGGAACAACTGTGAGCGAGCCAGCTCAACTCCGATGCGACGGCACCAGCGCCAAAATACCGCCGAACACTGCCGATGCAATGCCACCGATAAGGAACCACATGGTTTTGTTCGTTGGCGATCCAGTGAACGTCTTTGACAGGTGTGAAGCTGCCGAGTTAGACGAGTCGATCCCGTAAATAATCAGCGCGATGCCCACTGCGAGCAATGCCAATCCAATTGCTTTATTCATACATTTAAATTTTGCCTTCTTGTCAGCTATGAACCAGCCGAAGTACCAGCGAGACGACAAAAAGTACCAGAAAGATTGCGAATAGAACGCGCGCAATCCCCACTGCCGCGCCCGCGATTCCCGTGAAACCCAATACGCCGGCGATTATCGCAATGACTAAGAAGATTAACGTCCAGCCCAGCATAAGGCCTCCTCTCTTTATTGTTTTGTTTTACAATTCTTCCTTCTACTTAGCGCAAATCATGCCAGCGGCTTTTACAGGGCTTTTTTGAGAGTGAATGTGCAGAATGCAAGCAGACGCACAATGGTGTCGTGCAAAATGGAAAATATCCAAGTGATTGGCAAAAAGCTGTCCGGAATCCGGCCGTTCTGCACTGCCGATGGCCGCGGTGCAAACCGCTCAGTTGTTATTTCTCGGCCAAAGCGCCGCGCCGTCTGTGCGCGGGTCCTGGTAACCAATGGCGCTGTTCTTAATTGCCGCGGCGTGACCGTCAAAGAAGGCGACGTTCACATATTTCAAGTGGCGGGGAACCGACCGCGCGTCGCCCGTGGGATAATTGAGAGTGTCCGACGGCACGCGAAAGTAAACCGAGCCGCTTCCGGGAATCTCATTCCAATTGTCCGCATCCGGTTCGTTGGAATTGGAAATGCCTCCGGCATCGGCAAACACAATGGATTGGCTGGGTTGCCGGACGGTGGATTGGCCCGGGGGATAAATCGGGCCGCTTCCGACGAGTTCCACCCATCCGTATTCGGGATAGTTCATGCCGATTCCCAGCGCAAGATTTGCGTTTATGGAACCGCCATCATTGAGGGTGGCCGGTTGGGTCAATGCCGGGCAATCCACCATCTCCCGTTTTACCGCGTCACCGCCAATGCGCAGGTCATCGGGCCACCACAAAGCCCCTGGATTTTGGACCGAAAACGACGCCGGATCATAGGTAACATTTTGCCAGTCAGCCGCCCCTTTTTGGATCCATAACGGCAGAAAACTGCCTTTATTGTCGTTCATATACAACGTCGTCGCCAGCATCAGTTGTTTCTGGTTATTCAGGCAGAAAGTTTCCTGCGCCTTGGCCTTGGCCGTAGAAAGGACGGGCATCAGGATCGCCGCCAATATGGCAATAATGGCGATGACGACGAGCAGTTCGATCAATGTAAATGCTTTTTTCATTTTCCGAATCAAGCCCCTAATATAAGTGGCGACTGATAATTGACAAGTGACGACTTTGTCACTTCGCGGGCGTCTTCGCCTTTCGAATCAATCCGAAGAATGTGTACGGGTCTACAATTTCGACGGGGGCATCCGGATATTTCTCGCTCAACACTCGTGAAATGTCCGAGTACCACTGCGGCGATTTCAAGGTTGCGCGCGCCCAGAGGAAGCTGGTTTGACCAAAATTCGTCAATGCCACTTTCGCAATTTCGTGCGCGGCCTCTTCCGCGGTATCGGGCAGGTCATGTTCCGGGCAAATCGGCACTCCGGCAACGACCGCCGCGTCTTTGTCATAGTGCGTTCCCAGGCCGTCCGGGCTGAAAAAGCGATAGGCCGCGTAATCATCTTCCGTCGAGTGGCCGCTGGCGCCATCGATGATAAATCCGGAAATGGTCATGCCCCATGTGTCGAAATAGCGCGCGCAATGTTTCTGCCAGGTTTGCAATCCATTGGGCAGCCGCGAATCAGGACGTTCAGTCAGGCCGCGCGGGTTCAAATAGCCGGCGCCGGAATCGCCGGCGATGAAAAAGTCGTTCGCCGTTGCGTGGCGATAGGCATAGGCCAAAGCATGCGGCGCGCGATCGGCCAGGTTGGGATCAAACGCCCATCCCAGCGGCACTTCTCCACGCGCCGGATCCTGGAAATATTTCGGCACCGCCCGGTAGAGCCAGGACGGTCCGTCGTAATCCCCGACATAGTAGCCAACGAACAGTTTTTGCGCGACTCGCCCGTTTGCGCTAACGTACCCCTTCGCTATCCAATCGGCATGCGATGGTTTTGGATTCGGCTGCAGATAAAGTGTCTGCAACGGATAATGTTGAAAGAAAGAAGCGTTGGCCATGGTGCCAAGTCCGGGCGCATCGCCTTCGTCATAAGCGTTGAATTGCGATATTAATCGTACGAATTCCCATTCCGTGGGCACTCCGTCGTGCTTGCCCCCGTGGTTGGTGGTCGTGTATTTGAACGGCCAGGGAGGGAAGCCGCCGATTTTTACAATGCCGCCATCGGCGCACTCGTACAGGCCGCGCAGGACAAACTCCAAACAGGTTTTGTCCGCGCCCAATGGCTGACTGGGGTCGTCTACGGGTTGCTCGTCGCCCCAGGGCGAAAGGTCAAAGAAAAACCCGCGCCGGGCGATAAACCAATCGTGATTCGGAAGACTGTGCATCTCCGGTCCGCCATAGCGCGGATGCTGCAGCCACCACGAATCCAGATAATAGGCGGCGGCGCCGGCACGGCACGCCCGGGTTTTTAGCCACCGTTCCGTCGCCCAGAGATAGGCGTCCGTTTTTGCGCTGCCCGAACTGGGAACGTCATAGTCGGGAATCATGTCCTTTCCGGTAAACTTCGGCTTGCCGTCGGGCTCGATCAACCAAAGTATGACCGGCAGATTCAGGATCGTGGTGAGTATCGTGAAGAGCGACGTTTTCGAAGGATCCCATCGCACCGGCAACAACCGGTCCGTCCCGGCCGCCGTGGACGCCAGGTTTGACGTCGCCGGCACGTTCGGGTCATAGACAACCAATCCGTCAAATGCGTCACGAAACGTCGAAACCGCGTCGGCCACGTCCGCCAGCGCGCGAATCTCCGTGGTTTTCAGCCAGCCATCCTCGCCGCGAAACCAATCGAACCAAAACTGGTCGGTGTCGACATTGAACTCATTGCAGTAAAAGAGATAAAATCGAGGCTCGCCGCGGTTCGCCAACCCCTGGAGCGCCGCCAGCAGGTGTAGGGTGTCCCAAACCTTTTTCGCGTCATCCGGCGAACTCAGGTCCGCTTTTTTAAATGGCCGGGCATCGAAAGTATAGACCACGCTCGGACTCTTGCCTCCAAACGGCGAATCAGATGATGCCGTGAGATTGCTGGTATCATCGGCGAACGCCCGCCCGGCGCCCGCTGCAAAAGGAATTGCGGCCCCCCAAAAAAGGCTGGTTTTGATGAAATCGCGGCGGCTTTTCATGAATTCGTCATCTCGCGCAACCCGCAAGGTAGGCAGGATGCGTGCCATGGTTCATGGAATATCACGGCGTATGGATTTTTAGCCCTAAAGTTCGAAGACGATTTGTCGCTTTGCGTTCAGGCAGTTTGTCGGTCACCCAATCATTGAACTCTTCCCAACGGGCGTATTGGACGGTGCTCGGATTTTGCCATTTTGCCAGGTCGGCCAGCAGAATTTTTCGCGCTGCCCGTGCCACCAGCGCCTTTTTCATTTCAGCTTCGGTGAGTTCTGTCGTCGAGCAGCCATGGTCCAGGTCCAGCCCCGAGGCGCCGACCAGCGCAATGTCCGCGTGAATCATGTTCAGCGCGCCCAGCGCCGCCGCGCCGGTGAGCGCTCCGCTTACTTTGCGCAGTTCGCCGCCGATGCAAATGACTGGTGCGTTCCCGAGCATGCCGGACTGGACCAAAGCCACGGAATGCGTCAGCAGCCGGACGTCGTTGCGCGCCAGCAGAATTTTACCGGCTTCAAGGCAGGTCGTTCCGGCGTCCACCAGGACCGTCGCCCCCGGGGGCACCAAATCCGCCGCGACCATCGCGATCGCTTTCTTCGCCGCGCCGTTCCGCACAATGCGCTCGTCAAAGGGGACCTCCGTGCGCACATAAGCCGGATCCAGCACGCCGCCGTGAACGCGAATGACATCGCCGCGTTGCTCGAGGTCGGCCAAATCCCGGCGCAACGTCGCCGGCGACACTTTCACCAGCCGCTCCAGCGCCGTAAAATGAATGCGGCGATGCTTGCGAACGATCCTCTTAATCGCGTTCTGTCTTTCAGGTGTAAACATGTCTGGTCAAACCGAAAGCGTTTGATTGATTGTGATTGAACGGCATTATATCACGCACCGATGTTAAACCGAACTGTTTTGTCGCTGCTCATTGTCGTGACCGCGCCGGTATTGGCGGCCCGCGCCGCCGGCCCCACTTTCAAAATCCAGGACCACCACCTGATCATCGACAACGGTTTTGTCCTTTTGGAATTCAACGAAGGGTGTCCTGCGATTGATCTTGCAGAAGCGGATTTTTCCGGTCAAGGCCATTACGGCAATAATTTGTTGGCAACCAATCCCATCACCGGCGCGGGCATTGTCCTGGAAACGATTGATTCAAACGGCACGGTCCACCGCGCCTCTGACGTCCATTCCCCGATTACCTATAAAATCCTGAGGCAGGATCCCGAAGAATTAAGCGTCCGCATCGAAGGCATCTGCGACCGAAAATTTCGGCCAGGCGTGACCGGCACATGGACTCTTACGCTGCCCGCAAATAGCCGTCATTTTTCGCTCATGGCCAAAACCACCGTTCTGCGCAGGCGTTCAGTCAGGGCAATCGACATCGGCGTGTCCGCAAATCAATGGTTCATGAATGGCTTTTTTCAAAAGGGCGTCGTCCAATATGTCAATTGCGGCGACCAAACGTTTTTTACGACGAATCCGCTCGAAACGTTTTACACCATGGACAATCGCCGCGGTTCACTGGCCATCTTGCCGGAGCCTTCAGCGAGTCCAAATGCCTGGGCCATGCGGTCCTGCGGCGCCAATAGTGGCGCAGGGTTGCAAGCTGTCCTGGTGGGCGAGGGATCCGCACTTGAACAATGGTCCGCGCCCGGTGCTCAGTTTGGTGTCCAGCCTTTAGGCCGTTCCCCCGCCGCAGGCGCCGTATTTGAAACGGCCCTGGACATCTTTCCAAATAACTATCCATTTCCCGATTTTGGAATGTTCGGTGTCCAGCCTTTAGGCTGCTCCCTGGCCACGGGAACGTCATCTGATTTTGGAATTTCAGTGGACCCAATGCCATTGCGCGATTTGAGAACATTTTACACCGCCATTTACGGCAGCGCGGCTGGAGTTCTGGGAACTTTCAAGCACGACGGCAGCGCGTATCCGACACTTGCCACGCCAAAATACGCGTACGGCAACCTCTACACGTTTTTCGATCCTGATTCCTGGTCCACGGTCAATACCCTTAGCTTTTCCGGGAACCCATACCTCCAGGACCAGGCCCGCCGCATCGTGGAGCTGGCCGCGGTCCATCTCAATCACGGGCAGGTGCCTCATCATTTCATTGACGGCACGCCCACGTATATCGCCATTTCCCGGGCGACCCAGACCGGTCCAAACATTTTCTGGGTCCTTGCCGCCATTGATTACGCGGATGCGACCGGAAATGAATCCTGGCTGCGCGAACACTACCCCCAATTGAAAGCCGCCACCGACTGGGTCCTGGATTGTTATGACCCCGACAGAAAACTGGTCAAAGTTGGCGGGCCACTGTTTATCGATGTTTTCATTCGTCGCGGCTACACGCTCGATAGCAATGCAATGCTGCTGCATCTGCTGCCCGAGATGGCCGCCGTGGCCGAATTTTGCGGGGACGACACCAATGCCGCCCGTTATTCCCGGCTGGCCGATGAGATTAAGGAAGGCATCAACTCGGGCCTGTGGGACGGGCGCGATCATTACATCACCCAACGCAATGAAGATTGGTCGACCCGCGATATGGTGGACTATGACGGCAATTACGCCGCAGTCGCCTTTGGCGCGGCTGACAAAGAGCAGGCCGCGGCAATCCTGCGCCGATTGGATAGCGGTCCGCACACGCATCCGGGGAATCGCGGCACCTGGGTCTCCGAAAAATATTACGGCCCGCGGGATTGCTTTGGCGGCAACACCGGCGATTCCGCCACGGCCATGGCCCGAATCTGGTGGCTGGACCTGGCCGCCCGCCGCGCGACCGGCGACGTGACGAATTTTTTCAAATATTTCCGCCCGATCCAGGACGATTTGTTGCACGACACGTGGCTGACGGAACGCTACGGCGCCGAGGGAACATCAATCCGGGCTCAGTGGTACCATGAGTATCCCGAAATCACGGCGATGGTCCTGCGCGAAATGGTTTACGGCATCGATATCAAAATCGATCGCATCCAAATAAAGCCCTTCGGTATCCATTCATTTCATTATCAGATGGGAGACACGGATATTTCCTATTCACAGGACGCCGTGAGCCTTCATGTCCCCGGGCAAAGCGCGCGGACGTACGAAATTTGCGGATTATTTCCGCACACTCCATACGTACTATCCACAGGCAAGGTGATTAGAACGGACGACGACGGCACGGCGACGTTTAGGGGCCCCACTGGTACGAACGTACTCTGCGGCATAGTCTCTAATATTCCGTACTGAGCTTTGGTCATAAGAGGCTCATGCGCATTTTTTAAATGATCTGGCTTTATCCGTGACGATTCGTGTTTATCTGTGGTTGAAAATATCGGTCCGGCTTTGTTCCTTCTCGCCGCGCCGAAGCGTCGCGAAGGCGGGTGTTCCTTGTTGTTCAAAATCGGGTCGGGACAGACTTTTTGACAGAATGAACAGGATGCACGGGATTCCGCGTGTAGGCCGGGTATCCACACCCGGCGTTTCATCCAGGTGGCCGAAGTCGCGCCCGGTGAGGGCACCGGGCCTACAGGATCGACACATTTTTTGTGTATAAGCGGGGAAACCAGAAACGAGGCCGAAACTGAACGCGAAAACTTTGGTTTTATTGGTGTTTTGAGAGATTTTGCCAGGGTGGATTTGAAATGAAGGGCGGGGAGGTGGCTATTCCGCTAATTACGCCAATTCACGCGAAGGGGAATTCAACCGCAACGCAAAGATCACAGAGAGCGCAAACCGTCGGACGATGAGCATGAGGATGACGATGATTTCCCTTAGTCCCTGCGGGGTGAGCCTCCTTCGCTAAAGATACGGAGGCATGACACATTTTTTGTATATAGGCGTGGAAACTGGAAACGAAGGCGGGTTTTGGGTGAAAAGCGCGATTTTATTAGGGTTTTGAGAGATTTTTGTGGAAAGGACGGAAGCGGGGCGGGTCATCCGCTAATGACGCCAATTCAGCCTCACGCAACGGTCGCAAAGGACGCAAACGAAAAGCGCATTCTCGACAGAATCTAGAAAATGAACTGAATCTCTGTGTTCTTTGTGCTTCGGGATTATCAGCTTCACAAACCCAATGCTTCCCTTGTGAATAAGGGGATTTCCCAACGATATTGGGGCGTGAGGGTTTTAGTTGGTTTGGTTTGTCTGTATATCGTCAGTCAGGCCATGGGTTCCGATAACTTCACTGGTGACAGTGCCGCTCTGGGTGAGTTGATAGCAGAATTGCGTCCAGTGCCGCTTCTTAAAAATATCGTCATACTAGACTGTGCCAAAAATATAGATTGGATTAGAGCCAGTGTAGCTGATAACGAGCGGTGGCACGGGCATGGACAGTTTCCAAGCGTTTTCTGGAGTAAGGACAAGATTGACCCCGTGGTTCTCGTCATCAAATTTCGGGATTTGGTTCAGGTCGAGAGCAGCTCTTGCGACTGCGCCGGTGACAAGGGCTGTCGTTTTGCTGGTATTTTTCACCAAAACATAGAAGGTCAAATTTGTTCCCTGAAGCACAAGGCTGTTGTCCACTATTTGTGGGTAAATCCATGCTCTTTCGTCGAGTTTGGTGGTTTGCCTCATTTCATCCAATTGCCCCTGAAACGCGGCGGATTGGCTATGCATTTCGGACAATTGCCAAATCAGAATACCCAACTGACCAAAGGCGACAATAAACCCGATAATCACGAAAGCGAAACCGGCGATTTCCAAAAAGAGCTTTTGATGGGCCTCGAAGTGCTTGCGTCGTTTTGCTGTCTCGCTGCCTTCTGCTACGGGTGGTGGAAGATAAGGTTCTATTCGAGCAATAAGCCAATCGTAGTATGGGTTTTTGTGGTTATTTGCGGATTCATTGGCGCGATTGTTTTCGGGCTGATTGCCCTGTTGTCGATCGCCGCGATTGTTCTGAGGTTCTGATGTATCGCTCATATCGCCTAATAGTATGCAATTTGCAAGGAAGGCAACACCGAAAAGAAATGATAAATTGTGTCACAAAAACAGTTGACATGACCTACTAAATGTGTCACATTATGTGCATGAAAATGACAACGGCTGATAAAGAAGAATTGAATCTGGTAACACTGGCTCAAGAATATTCCAGCGAGGACAAGGCCCGCCAGCTTTTGGAAAGCCTCATCTGGCCGCATGGCCCTGTTTGCCCACATTGCAAAAACCACAAGGAAAAGGCCATTTACAAGCTCACGCCGAAAGAGGGAAGCAAAACGCGCAAAGGCCTGTATAAGTGCGGGGCTTGCCGCAAGCAATTCACTGTTACCGTTGGCACGGTGTTTGAAGATTCTCACATCTCGATTAGCAAATGGATGATGGCGTTTTTTATTCTTTGCTCGTCTAAAAAGTCCATTAGCGCACTGCAACTTAGCCGCATGTTGAAGCTTGGTTATCAGGCGGCATGGTTCATGGCCCATCGCCTGCGGTTTGCGTTTGCCGATGACGGGAAAATGAAGCTCAAAGGCGTAGTGGAAATTGACGAGACGTTCATTGGCGGAAAGGGGGACGCTAAAACAAAGCTGTCCCGCAAAACGCCGGTCATGGCCCTGATTGAGCAGGGGGGAAATATGAAAGCCCGCGTCGTTCCGAACGTGAGCTTTGTAAATCTTGGCCGCGTGTTGCGCGAAGAAGTCCAAAGAGATGCCGTGATTTGCTCCGATGAAAATACCGCTTACCAGACCGTAAACAAGGAGTTCAAAGCGCATCACACGGTTTGCCATAGCAAATACAAATACATCCTTCGCACTCCTGATGGCATCTCCGCTGGCACGAATCATTGCGAATCGTTTTTCAGCCTGCTTAAACGCGGGGTGAATGGTGCGTGGCATAACGTGAGCCGTGAACATCGTCACCGCTATGTGGGAGAATTTGCGTTTCGTTGGAACACGCGCAAGATGACTGATGGCGAACGCATGGAAACCGCTGTAGGTTTGATTGCTGGAAAACGTTTGACCTATCGGCAGGTGATATGAGGGAATCAATGGAAACAATTTGAATACGATTACCTGATTAAACCAAAAGCCCCGCATGTTCCGTGGGGTAGAAAGAGACACCGTGGCAAAATCAAAAAAAGCGAAACAGCAAAAGAAACTAGCGGAAACAATGCTGCCCAATTTGAGCGGCATTAAGTTTGAGGATGCTGTGAAAGCATTCGCGCAACTCCCGCCTAAAAAGCGCAAGAAACCATGAGCGAAACGACATCCAAAATGGGCAGGCCAACGCTTCCAAAGAAGGAAAGACGTTGGAAATTCATTTCCACGCGCATTTCTCAGGCTGAATACCAGGAGATCGTAAACGCGGCCAAGGAATCGGGCATGAGCAAAACGAAATGGGTACGAACCAAGCTCATAGCCGCCGCTCGCAGGGCTTAAAATCATCAAAATAACCCGTGAAAAAACCAATGATTATGCGGTCAAAAAAGTGGGTTTGTGAAATAGATAGTCCCGTTGTGCTTTGTAACCAGTATTGGTGACTCGCGGGGGACAGGGGTTCTGATACATTCTTAGCATTGTTGATGCGTTCGTTGTCGGTGTTGTGTGTGTTGGGCCGCTAACGGTTTGCAGAAGCGTTGGTGAGCGCTTAGTTCTCATTGGGGAGTCGAGGTAGTGCTCGGCTCCCCTTTTTCTTTATTCCCCAGGGCCGGAAATCGGAATTGTCGCGTGAAGCTCGCGAAGGAAAAATTAAAGCGGCCATAACTTAATTGGACAACTTTTTTCCCAAAAATGGGCGCATCCCGTTGCCACGCCATTTTTTCCAATTTCTGAATAAAACCGCCTCATTTTGGCCCTTTTTTGTCTCGTTTCCGCGTTTACTTGCATATACACACTAAATGTGCGGCACGCTATGACTATGGATGGAGACTCAGGACTGTCGATTCGGGACTATGAAACCGGCAATTTATTATTGACTCGGTTTTCCTTCTACATAGGGTGAGCATACCAATGGAAATTATGAAATTACTCCGAATACTTATCCCTGGACTTCTGCTCTCCATTTCTATCACGTCCTGCTCGACGAGCAGTAATTCTACTCAACCGAACGCCGGGGCGAATGCTTCGGCGCCAGCGCCGGCGGCAACGAGCGCTCCGGTGAGTGCCCCGGCACCAGTCCCCATGGTGGCGGGGGCGACGCCGGTATCCCTGGCGAATGTTTTTAACGTGGCCGGAATCGTTCCCGATAATACCCAATTTAACGACAGCCTGGACGGCGATGGTAATGATTGTTCATCCAATCTCCTTCACGACTCATTTTCCTGGAAAGGCGTCCCGTTTGAACTGGGGACCGCGAATAAGGGGGCGAATGTGGTGTCCTGCAACGGCCAGTCCATTCCGTTGCCTGCCGGAAAGTTTTCCAAATTGGAAATGTTGGCCACTGCGGTGAACGGCGCGCAAGGGTCGCAGAATTTCGTTGTGACCTATTCGGATACGAGCCTGGACCAGACAAATATACAAAATTTGAGCGATTGGAATCAACCGGACGGCAACACCGGCGAAGAGCAGGCCATTAACATGGATTACCGGGATCAATCTGACGGCACGCGCGACGACCAGGCATACTATATTTACGGTTACACCTTCAAATTGAACACGGCCGGTAACCCAATCAGCCTCGTGCTGCCGTCGAATAACAATGTGAAAGTGTTTGCGGTCACGATGGTTCCCTAACGGGAATTGGAGATTGCGGAATTAGGGCGAATGGTACAAGGCGGTAGAGACGGCGCGTTGCGCCGTCACCGCCCGTAAAGCGGGCGGAACACTCGCAGATTGAGGTCCGAATCCATCGAAAGTATTTGGAGGCGACGTTATGAATGCGAAGATTCGCACGGTCGTCACGTTTGAAAACCCGGCGTTCAATACGACGGAGCGGAGGGAATATTTTATCAACGAATGCTGTTACGGCGACGACCTGGCTCATGCCTTGATGGAGCAGCTTCGATCTCGTGGCTATCAAACCGATACGGAGCCGGGCCAGGAAGATTTCGGCTGGTATTTTGGATTTCGCGCCGGCGACAAGGACTACCAGTTTGTCATTGGCCATCGCCCCGCAGATGAAAGCGATCCAACCGTCTGGCTCGGATGGGTTGAGCGCAAAGTCGGAATGATTGGCACAATTTTCGGCGCGCGCAAACGTGGGATTCAGCCCGCCGCCTTGAACGCGATGCATTCGGCGATTTCAGCCTTGGGCGAAACGCGCAATGTCCGCTGGCATTTGAAGGATGATTTCAATGCGGGCAGGGAAAAGCTCGGACGGGCGAATCCGATGGGCTAATGGCGAAAACATCATTGTTTATTGGCGTCGCTTTGCGAAAATCTATGGATGTATTGGCTTAGGATTTTGTTTGGCATGGCTCTATTCACCAGCACGGCCATCGCGGCTGGTGATTCCATTCCCGTCATACAACGGGCGGTGGCCGTGGATTCATTGGATGTGGCGCGAGTGTCGTCGGATTATCCGGTTGGGTTTGCCTTGCTGACGCATCCGCCGTATCAGTACGTTGCTTTTTATAACAGCCATCGCCGCCTAACGGTGGCGCAGCGCAAATTGGACGAACGCAAGTGGACTTTCATCAAATTGCCGGATGTCACCGGCTGGGACAGCCATAACTCCATTGCCCTCACGGCCGACGCCGACGGCTATTTGCATCTGTGCGCGGACATGCACGTTGCGCCGTTGAAGTATTTCCGCAGCGTCAAACCGTGGGAGGCGTCCTCATTCAAGCGCATTGACCGGATGACCGGCGTGGATGAAGAGCGCTGCACTTATCCACAATTTCTACGCGGCACAAATAATGAACTGCTCTTTACATACCGGGACGGCGGCAGCGGCAATGGAAACCAGATTTACGATTGCTACGATTTAAAAACACAGACGTGGCATCGTTTTCTTGATACACCGCTTACGGACGGGCAGGGGACAAACAACGCGTATTTCAACGGGCCGATACGCGGCCCGGATGGCTGGTATCATCTCGACTGGGTTTGGCGCGCCCGGCCGGATGCCGAAACCTGCCATGACTTGTGCTACGCGCGCAGCCGGGACTTGAAACACTGGGAAACGAGCGCGGGCAAGCCGTTGTCCCTGCCAATCCGATTTAACAACTGTGAAATCGTTGATCCCGTGCCGATGCATGGCGGCATCGTCAACGGTAATACAAAAATCGGTTTCGACGCGCAGGGCCGGGTGACCATCAGCTACCACAAGAACGACGCTAACGGCAACACGCAACCGTTTGTAGCCCGGCTGGAAAACGGGCATTGGGTTTTGCATCAGGTTGCGGATTGGCCCGTTCCTTCCCATTACAGCGGCGAGGGAACGTTGCCGCGGGAAATCGGCCTGGGTCCTGTTCATGCCGGATCTGACGGCAGGCTCACGATGGCTTTCGACCATTTCAAATATGGCCAGGGCACGTGGGTGCTCGACCCGCAAACACTTCACGCCATTGGCGAGGTCATCGTGGAAGCGACGCCGCCGGATTTGAACCATGTCACCGGGAATTTTCGCGGGCTGGAAGTCCATTGGTCGGGCGATGCGGGGACGAGCGGTGTTGGAGGATTGCAGTATGAATTGCGCTGGGAGACGCTGGGGGCAAACCGAGACCATCCGCGCCAGGGCGCGCTGCCGAAGCCCTCAATGCTTCAGGTTATTGCGATCAAAATGAAACGGAGCCCGGAAATCTCCGCTGCGGGCGCAAATTGAAGGCGCCAAAATCTTTGAGATTGAATTTCGCGGCGAATTTTGGTTTAAATTGAAGGAACGCGCGGTTAGCTCAGCGGTAGAGCACTTCCTTCACACGGAAGGGGTCGCAGGTTCAAACCCTGCACCGCGCACCATTAATCCTGAATAGATTCATGCGTTTGAATCGTCCATTGACATTAGCTTCGATTTGGCTTGAACGTTACGGGCTGTCGGCAGTCTTTTTTTACATGGCCCTGCGCCATTACCTCTTGCTCACGACCCGGACCGGTGATGAATTTGAGTTGATCGTAACGTATCCTCTACTCGAAATCTTTCGCCAGATCACTTGGATTCAATTATATGTTTTAACCGGTTTCATGCTTCTGATCGGGCGTCGGGTAACAGTGCCGCCGCAAGGCATTAAGGACCTCTCAATTCCCCTGATAACTACCTTCTTTTACCTGATCTACGAGGCGACACCCTTGTTCCCTCCGGTAATGAAGAGTTACTTATGCCCGGCACCGTGGTACCCTGTTTGCCTTGCGACAGGGCTTTTTCTCAATCTTGTCGGTTTTTGCATTTCCATTTGGGCGGCGCTCTGGCTGGGCCGTTCTTTTGCCATTTTGATTGAGGTGAAAAAAGTAGTGACCGAAGGAGCCTATCGCTGGATGCGGCACCCCATTTATTTCGGGTACATTTTCCTTTTGGCAGGGTTTGCACTGGCAAATTTTAATCTGATTTACTTCATCCTGATTCCGATTCAAATCGCTTTGGTGGTTTATCGAGCGCAGCTTGAAGAAAAGCGGCTTGCCGAATCAAGCGTCGAATATCGCGAATACCAAAAACGGACGGGTTTCATTTTTCCAAAGCTTTTCTAGCCGCCGGCGGCGATCTTATTCGGTTTCGCGCTTTGTTCCATTGGGGTAAAATTCTAAATTGTTGTGATGTTGTCGGATATCAAATCGCAGTCGCGGGAGGAGTTGGAGGCCCAATTTAAATCGTGGGGCCAGCCCGATTATCGCGTGACGCAATTGCTTGAATGGCTTTATGCGCGCCGGGTGACGGATTGGGATGCCATGACGAATTTGCCGAAGGAATTGCGCACGAAATTGCGCGAGCATTTTTCAATGCAAAGCCTCGAACTGGTGCGCAAGCAGGGATCGCCCGATGCCACCGAAAAATTTCTCTGGCGGCTCGCGGACCATTCGCTCATCGAAAGTGTCCTGATTCCGGCCAATCCCGCGCTCTACGGCGAGGCCAGCGATCGTCATACACTCTGCATTTCCACGCAAGTGGGTTGCGCCTACGGCTGCAAATTTTGCGCGAGCGGACTTGAAGGATGGAAACGCAATCTGCAACCGCACGAGATTATCGAGCAGATAATGTCCATCGAACGGGCGCAAGGGAGAGAAGGGGCAGAATCCAACCGCTTGCTCACACGCACCGCTCTGTTGCCGCGGGTGGTGGACAACATCGTGGTCATGGGCATGGGTGAACCGCTGGCCAACTACGATCATCTCATGAAAGCGCTGCGGATTTTAAACGCGCCGTGGGGCGGCGGCATCGGCGCCCGCAAAATCACGATATCGACCAGCGGGATCGCCCCGCAAATCCGCAAGCTGGCCGCGGAGCCGTTGCAATTTCGCCTGGCGGTCTCACTGCACGGCGCCACGGACGAGGTGCGGGGCAAAATTATGCCGGTGAACAAAAAATATCCGCTGGCGGAACTGGTCGCCGCATGTGCGGAATACCAGGCCCGGAAAGGCCGGATGATAACGCTGGAATATATTTTGATCGCCGGTGTGAATGATTCGATCGAGCAAGCCCGCCCGCTGGCAACGCTCGCGAAGAAGATTTTCGCCAAGGTGAATTTGATTCCCTACAACACCGTGGAAGGATTGCTGTGGGAACGGCCGTCTGAAGAAGTGTGCGAGCGGTTTCTCGAAGCCCTTGAGAAGCAGAATGTCACGGCGACATTAAGGCGCGAGAAGGGGCATGATATTGACGCGGCGTGCGGGCAGTTGCGGCTGAAGACGGAAAAGGAGTTTGCCGACACAGAAAAACACGGACTTACACCGACAGGCGCGGGCAAACACAGACAGGTTTAATTTGGTTTATTCCTATTTGCGGTACGAATGCGGTAAAGCCGCTCGGTAAAACCGCCTTCTTCCTCAAAGGTTTCAGCCTGGGTGTCCAACTGCCGCTTCAAGAGATAGCAAGTCGGGTTTAAGAGCGAGAGCGCGGCATTGGCGACCAGTTGCGCAGAGGATGCGGGCTTGAGGTTCTCCGTCTCCGTGTGCCGTTTTCGTTCGTCTGAAACCCACGCTCGAACCTGTTCCAGGGTCGCGTAGCGCTTCGCTTTGAAGCGCATCAGCGCCGAATGGTCCGGCGGCCATTCAGCAGATCCGGAATGCCGTAAAAAATCCTGATAATCGAGCCTCAATTCCTCCAGGCTATTAGATTCCCTTTTTCCCTTTTTCGATCAAATCTTTAGTTTCCCCCGGATCCTTGCGCTTGAAGATGCCAACATAATCGCGGCCGATGAGGTGATAATTTTTTATATCCTTGCCGCTGACAAACGCGGTCTTGCTCCAGGAAATTTGATCTACGAGCGCCACGCGGTCGTAGAATTTGCCGGAGTATTGGGTGAACCAGTCGAAGATAGAGCGGTCGGAGCCGGGGCGCGCATTCCATGACCCCGGATTGCTCACGTAGACAAGATATTCCGGCCGGTTGGTTTCAATTTCGCCGATCATTTCGGCCTGCATTTGCTTCGCATAAGGCTGGGGTTCCATGAGCGGGTAAGTGTAAATGTAACCGGTGGCGGGATGACGCTGCGCGTAAAAGTAAATCTCAGGCTCGGACCCCACCACGGCTAGCGTCGCGTTTGGACCGGAGTGACCGGCGATGTAACTGCCCACTGCCGGCATGTCCGCAAACGGAGCGTCGCCCTTGTAAATAATCCGGCTGACGGCGTTGGCGGGAAGCTGAAAATAAAATTGGCGCTGCTGATAGACGGAACCGGCCAAAATCAAAAGGCAAATGAGCGGCGGAATGATTTTAAAGGCATTGTTCTCGGTGGCGAATTGCAGGGAAACAATCGCCAGGCCCATGAATATCGCCAGCGCCGGAAGAATGAGAATAAAATAATGCTCCCGAAAATAGAGGTCAATGGACGCGCCGACGACTGAGAAAAATAAAAACGTCGCGCCGAAAATAATTTGGCCCCGAAGCGCGCGGTCCCGGAACACAAAGGGCAGGCTGACCAGAACAAATCCCAAGAATGGAAAATAAATGGGCCATGCCTTGCGGGCGTAAACGCCAAAATGTTGCAACCCCTGCAGCAGGGTAAGCTCGGTCGCGTAGGAGCGCGCGTAATCGAACGTCCAAAACCAGAATTTCGTTGAAACTCCCATCTGATTCAGATACGCGCACACCGCGGCAAACGGCAATGCCATGCCGACGCAGAGGAAAAACAGTTTCTGCAGAAATAACGGCTTCATCATGGTTCCGTTTACGATGGCATGCCAAAAGACGATGGCGGCCGCAAACAGACAGAAGCAAATGCCCTGTTGTTTCATGATGAAAGCCAGGCCGAACAACATTCCGCTGAAAACGAAAGCATGCCAGCGATAAAACTCTTCCGCCTTCCACAATTGCCAGGCCCCCCACACGGCGAACAGCATGACGAACTGGTTTGCGTGCGCGGCCAGTCCCAGAACGACCGGGCTGGCCGATAACACGCCGTAGGTCGCGCACGCCGCCAGTCCGGCAATCGTCCCGAATAATCGTTGCCCGAGCAAAAAGACAAAAATGATGGTCAGGCTGTTGGCGACAATCAGTGTTGCATGAATGCCGGCGGCCGTTTGTCCGAACGCCGCCATGCCCAGGGCGCAGGCGAAATAAGTACCCGGCAATTTCATGTTCCACATGAGTTGATAGGGGGGAATGCCTTCGAGCATCAATTGGCCGGCGGAGGCGTATTCGCCCTCGTCGCGCTCCAGCGGCAGGTCAAGCAGGCGATAGCGAACGAATGCCATCAACACTACGATCAGCAAGACGAACAGCCAGGGCCACAATTGAAAAGCCGAGCGCTGCGGAGAATCGGCCAGGCGAATCTCCGTTTTAACTTCTTCATTGTCAGACTTGAATTTAATCATTTTTCGTCCATTCTACGGTGCCCAAATCAATGAGAATAAGCAACCCTCTTGCCACAGTCGATACCCCCGCGCTACTCCTGGATTTGGACGCTTTGCGCGATAATATCAATAAAATGGCGTCATTTTTTGCAAATCGGCGCTGCCGTCTACGCCCACACTTTAAAAGCCATAAATGTACACACATTGCCCGTATGCAAATGGACGCGGGCGCAGTCGGAATGACGTGCGCAAAGTTGGGTGAAGCCGATGTCCTGGCTGAGGCCGGAATCCGCGACATCCTGATCGCCAATGAGATAGTTGGTTCGCTCAAGATTGGAAGACTGGTCGCCCTGTGCGCGCGCGCCGATCCCATGGTCGCGGTGGATTCGGCTGAGAACATCCGAATGCTGTCCGCCCATGCGGCGGCCGCAGGCGTCACGCTCCGTGTACTGGTGGAAGTGGATATTGGAATGGGCCGTTGCGGTGTGGCGCCCGGTCAGCCCGCGGCAGACCTTGCGGCTTTGGTAGTATCGTTGCCGGGATTGAAATTCGAAGGATTGCAGGGATACGAAGGCCATTGCGTTGACCTTCGCGACGCCGGCGAGCGGGTCAGGCAGGCGCGCGCCGCCATTGAACTGCTGGTCAACACGCGTCGCCTTATCGAGCGGGCCGGTATGAAAGTTCATATTGTCAGCGGCGGCGGCACCGGCACGTACGATCTCAACGGGGATACGGAGGGCATCGATGAAGTGCAGGCCGGATCTTACGCGGCAATGGATTGGTGGTACACGGACATCCGGCCGGAATTTCGGCAGGCCATGAGCATCCTGACGACTGTGACCAGCCGTGCCAAACCGCGCATCGCCATCATTGACGTGGGGCGAAAGGGCGTGGGCGCGGAATGGGGACCGCCCCGGCTCAAGAACCCCGACGATGGCCGCGTGCTCAGTTACACATCGGAGGAGCACATGACCATCGAGTTGAGCGGCAAGCGGGAATTTAATGTTGGCGACCGCATGGAAATCATTCCCTCACACGGATGCACGACAAGCAATTTATACCGCGAATTTGTTGTCCATCAAAATGGCGGAGTCGTCGCGACCTGGCCGATTGAGGGAAGTGGGAAACTTCAGTGAATATTCTTCAACCTGTCCTTCAACAAGCAAAATGCAAACGCGGAGGCTACCAGCAAGGCAAAGGCAGACGGCTCAGGTACTGGCGCCGGGAGTAGCGCGGGCGAAGTCCACGCCATATCGTCATCATTTGCGGTAAAATCGGCGTATCCGGGCGCAATGTCCGAAGTATGACAATTGTTTGATTGGACGACGCCGTCTGAGACCCCGACAAAGGACACCGTTTGAGGCGCAATAATACTGTTGGCACGAGCCTGGAGAGAAGCCGCCCCAAGGAGAATGGCAATGGCAAAAGTGAGCAATTTTTTCATGACTAAGTTGACCCGTCCAAAATTCGGTTCGGGCAAAGCAAGTTTTTTGCCAATGTCTTCGACGGCGTTGAGCAGTTGAAACGTTGAAGGGTTGAAGCGGGTTTCGGTTCCGAAGATGGTTAGGCAGGCTGAACGGCTGGAGAGGCCGAATGGTTAAGCAAAAAACCGGAAAGTTAACGCTGGGCTTCAGACGGCACCACTTGCAAAGCAACGACGGTATCCGAACAATTCCATGATTCCAGGGTCCCCAATGGAGTGGGTGAATTCCAATCCTGCCAGGACAAATTATCGGCGCGACGTACGTGCCAGGCGGCGTCGGCGTTCAAGGACATCCATTGGTAGAATTGTGGCCATAGCCGGGAATCGTTCAAGAATCGAGCCGCCCAACGCATAAAAATGCCGTTGAAACCAGCGGCGTCGCCTGAGCCATAGACTGGCAGGGTGCTGTCCCAGGCCAGGACATGGCGTGTAAAATTGGCCGCGAGCAGCGCATCGGCGAGATAGTTGGTGTTGCCGGTCAGTTTCCAAAGCAAATCGGCGGCACCGATGAACGTGCCTTCGTTATAGGTAAAGGCTTTACGGCCGACACGGCCGTTGACCTTTTGGTTGTCATGGACCGCGCCATTGGTTGTAAACAGGGCGTTCCGTTCCCAGGAATAGAGGCCTTGCGCTTTCGCCAAATAGGACTTGTCATCGCAAATCTCAGACAAGAGGCACGCGGCGATTGCGGCGGGGCCGTTCACACACGCATTTTTACTGGCTTTATCCGTGGTCCAATATAAGCCGCCACCGAGCACATCGTCGCAGCCGCGGGCATAGACAGCGTCGAAATTCTGTTTGGCCAGATTCCGATCCGCGCTGTCACCCGTGTCTTGATACGCGCGCGCTGAGGCGATAGTCATCCACATGATGTCGTCGTTGTATACGTTGGTGGTCCAATCGGGGCCGTGACCATGCACAAAGCCGGCGATGGCATGGCGGATCAATTGGCAGGTTGCGCGACTGTGAGTGCGATCGTAAGCGTCTTCAATCATTTCAATCTGCTCGGCCCGTATCCAAAAATGCGAACGGCCGCCGTCAGTGTCCTGTTTGTAATATCCCAGGCCATGGTTGGAAACGTAGAAACGGGAATTATACGCGTCAAAGGCAATGTCCGCCGCGCGCGGGTCAATCGCGCGAGCCAGGACGGATGCGAACAGGAGAATGATGGCGGCGGAAAGTGTCTTCATTTTGCGGGGCAGACGATGGCATTGTTTTCGGTCCTGGCGAAAGCAGATTTTTAACTCATTGCTTCTTTTTCCAGTTTTTCCTTTTCAATCTTTAATTCATTCCCGAATTTGATGCCCGTTCGCATCACTACAGAATGCACGAAAATGCCCTGAAAGACACGAAGATCGCGGCCGGCCCCGAGCCCGCCTGGCGAAAAATCCTCCATCCTGCGGTCATTGTCGGCGCGTTGGGCTATTTTGTGGATGTCTATGACTTGATATTATTCAGCATTGTCCGCGGCGCCAGTCTCAAGGGCTTGGGAGTTCCGCCGGATCAAATCCTCGCCAAAGGCGTGCTCCTTTTAAACTGGCAAATGGGCGGAATGCTGGCCGGCGGAATCTTCTTCGGGATGCTGGGCGATCGTTTCGGCCGTGTCGCGCTTTTGTTTGGCTCTATTCTCCTTTATTCCGTCGCCAATATCGCCAATGGTTTCGTGCACTCCATCGATGCCTATGCCGTGTGGCGATTCATCGCGGGATTCGGTTTGGCGGGCGAATTGGGCGGAGGCATTACGCTCGTGACCGAGACTTTGCCCAGAGAACTCCGCGGCTACGGCACAGCCGTTGTTTCATCAGTTGGCGTTTTCGGCGCGGTCATTGGGGGTCTTGTGGCGCAAAAAGTCGCGTGGCAACACGCCTATTTTATTGGCGGCGGCCTGGGGCTGGCACTGCTCGTATTGCGCATGAGTGTGGCGGAATCAAAAATGTTCGAGCAGCTTCGCACCG
This sequence comes from Verrucomicrobiia bacterium, assembly GCA_035933915.1. GTDB lineage: Bacteria > Verrucomicrobiota > Verrucomicrobiia > Limisphaerales > UBA11358 > UBA11358. The sequence continues at coordinate 37,387 of DASYYL010000226.1, read as the reverse complement.
CGCAGACGGGCGTTTCACGCGGCAATTTCTTTACGCTGTTCACCAGCCGGGCGCGTTTCACGAAATATATTCGCTGCATCCTGGCCGGCGTACCGCTTTGGTGCGTGGTTGGCGTGCTCATTACTTTTTCCCCTGAGATTTCGAAGGCGCTGAATATTCAGGGCGAGATCAAGCCGGCGCAAGCTATCGCGTTTACCTATTTGGGCATTACTTTTGGCGGTTATGCCAGCGGCCATTTCAGCCAGGCCCTGCGTTCGAGGCGGAAGGTACTTCTGGCGTTTCTCTTTTTTACCGGCGGGACCATGGTGGCTTATTTTTGCTGCGGCGGATTATCAAGCGGCACCTTTTATCTCGTCGCTTTACTGATGGGGTTTGGCGCCGGTTATTGGACGATCTTTATTACAGTTGCCGCCGAACAATTCGGCACCAATATCCGCGCCACGGTGGCCACGACGGTGCCGAATTTTGTGCGTGGCGCGACTGTGCCTCTCACCCTTTCCTTCAATCATTTGAAGCCGCACACTGGCGTCATCGCATCCGCGGCAATCGTTTCCACGGTGTCCATCGTGATTGCTATCTGGGCCGTGTTCGGCATGGACGAAACACACGGAAAAGATTTGGACTACATCGAACCGGCCTGATGGCCGTTGAATTTTCCATTTCGGAGGAAGGCGATGGTCTGCTCGATGGCTTTGTTATTGCGCGTGATGAGCGGGTGTGCAGCGTGGACGACGATGAAATCGGCCATACCGGCCAGCTTTGCCCGTTTTACAGCAACCCTGCCGTCATCGGGGCCGGGGATGAAGAAGGTGCTGCTAATCCAATTGATTGAGCGGTCACCTGCGATGATGCCCAAAGGGAATTTGGCGGGGCCGAGTTGATTGGGCAGGGAATCTTTGTTCGTGCCCAGTTCATTTCCGGCGGGTCCGTTGATCCATTTAAAAAGCATAAGTCCTCCCAACTCGTCCACGACCTCGCTGCCCTGGTTTGGCGGGGCGAGCATCACGACGCGTCCCAGGTCCGGGACGTTGTGGCGCGCCAGATAACTGCGAACCAGGATCCCGCCCATCGAATGGGTGACGAAGTCAATTTTGCTCGCGCCATTTAGCCGGCATTCGACGATGGCTTTGCCGATGGCGTCGTCGGCGAGTTTTGGGATGAGCGCTGTGCGTGATGGGTAGCCCACGTTCCACACTGTATAACCTGCGTTCCGAAGCGCGCGCTGCATTTTGGCCATCGAGAAGCTGGTGCCGCAAAGGCCGTGCAAAAGGATGACGTATTCGGATGAGAAGCGGCGGTTTGGAGATGCCGCCGTTGAATCGCAAGCCGTTGATGAAATTGAAAAAAATGCCATGGCGAATATGGTTATGAGTGTGTTGATAGATTTCATTTGTTTTAACGTCAATAAAGTTACCAGAGCTGGCCCGATTGGCGTTCATTCAAAATTTCAATAGCGGACTAAACTTTTTCAATATCGTTGTTGCATACATTGAACCCCGATGTATAGTGCCTCTATGATTCGCAAAGAACTCGTGGCGGCGTCGGCGGAGCCGCTGATTTTATCGCTCCTGGCGAAGAGTGAGGGTTACGGCTACGCCATTATCCAGGAGGTCAAGGAACGCTCGGGCGGAAAACTGCAGTGGACGGACGGCATGCTGTATCCGGTGCTCCATCGGATGGAACAGCGCGGGTTGCTCAAATCGCGCTGGGGCGAAAGCGAAACCGGACGCAAGCGAAAATACTATTCGATAAAGAAAAACGGCAAAGCCGCCATGGCCAAACATCATGAGCAATGGTCTTTGGTTCATTCCGTTTTGGCCGGGCTGAGAAAGGAACAATATGTTTGACCTTGAAAAATCAGTCGCGGAATGGCGGCGACAAATGCTTGCCGCCGGCATCAAAGCGCCTGTTCCCCTGGACGAGTTGGAAGCTCACTTGCGGGACGAAATTGTATGGCAAATGCGGTCGGGAATCGATGAACAACGGGCTTTTGAAGCGGCGATTTCTCAAATCGGAAACGGCGCGGAATTGAAAAAGGAATTCGCGAAGAACAAAGGCTTACTGAGGTTTTCGTCCGCGCTCATAGAACGGATTCTTGGAGCGCTCTGGCTGGTATATTGCTGCCGTACTCTTTTTCTGATGGTAAGATTTCATACCGTAAATTTCCGAACGGGCCTATTGATGTTGGTCCTTTATGTCGCTGGTTTATATGGAAGTATTCTTCTTATTCGCGGTGCACCAATGGGGCGGAAGATCATTCGGACGATCGCGGTTGGGTTTGCGGTGATTTCGCTTTTCGTGATCGTGGTGGATTCAATCGCATTTTCGGATAATATTCATTTGCGGCTTCATACCCTGCGAACAGCGGCCTTTTATTTCGTTAGTGCCTGTCTCTTGTGCTGGCCATCGTTCTCGAAGCCAACAGTCGCAAAAATGTGATCGTCATGAATTGCCGTTCAGATTGAATTGTATCCGGGTGCGGGAATGGGTTTGGACGTTCCGGATTTCGATGTCCTGCAATTCCCATTGGCCATTCACCTTTTTAAGCGATTTGGGGTCGAAGACTTTGATGAGCTTGCCGTTAGCGTCATAAGCTTCGGCGTGGATGATCCCAAGCGTTTGGTTGTCAATCCAGGTGACGACCCGGGAATAGCCGCCAGGGTTGGGATTGTCGCTTTCCAGTTTCGTGCAGTCGCGCGTGCGGCGGGTTTCGTGGCCGATAATTTTTTGGTCCGGCCAATGGAAAAATTCGAGGCCCAGGTCCGCGATCGAGAAATCGGAACCGGCGAAGGGGGACATGATTTGATCACGATCTAATCTATGCATGGGGCCTGCGGTCACCGTGCCGGCGTTTGTGGAAAGGAAGTAATATTCGTTTGGCTGGTAGTTTTGATGGACAATCATCAACGATTGCAACATTCCTGGTTTGGCCGCCGCATAATGGACTTGCCATCGTCCCTGGCCGATCTCAGTTGCGAAAGTTACCGAAATATTCGTTGTACGACCGGAATTGCGGATTTTTAACACTCCGATTTGTGTGAAATTGGTGACGGGGGTTTCTGACAAAATCTCCGAGGCCAATTGCCGCCCCTGGATTTCGGCAGAGGAAAGGCCGTTCGTTGATTGGGCAATTGCGGTCAGTGCGAGGAGGAAAATCGCGGCCAAAACGATCGACGCCATGGAAACGTGGCCAGAAGGAATAGAACACACTTTCACGCTTCAACGCTTCAATGCTTTGTATGGCTCGAGATCCAACGCCAGCGGGAAAATCTCAGAGATTTGGCGGACGAAATGGACCTTCAATTTTGAGCGCACTTCCGGCGGCGTTTCCTCCCAGTCCGGCTTGTTTTGCTCAGGCAAAATGACTTCTTTGATTCCAAATCGTTGCGCGGCCAGGACTTTTTCCTTGATGCCGCCTACGCGCAATACCCTCCCGCGCAAACTGATTTCGCCGGTCATCGCCACGTGCGAACGCACCCGGCGCTTGGTGAGGAGCGAAGCCAGAGCGGCGACAATGGCAACGCCTGCGCTGGGACCGTCTTTCGGAGTGGCACCGGCGGGCACGTGAATGTGGATGTCGAACTTTGCGTAGTCGCTCAGATCGATATCGAGTTTTTTGGCCTGCGCGCGCAAGTAACTGACGGCGGCCTGCGCGCTTTCCTTCATCACGTCTCCGAGCGACCCGGTCAAAATCAAATTGCCGCGACCGCGCATGCGAGTCGCTTCAATAAACAGAATCTCACCACCCACAGGCGTCCAGGCCAGGCCGGTGGCGATGCCGTGTTCGGTGATTTTTTCGGCGGTCTCGGCGACAAACGGCGCATGGCCGAGGTATTCTCCGACTTGCGTTGGTTCGATCTTTATCGTGGTGGCCGCGCCGTTGCGGGAAACAATCTTGCGGGCGGCCTTGCGCACGAGCGCGGCGACTTCGCGTTCCAACTGGCGCACGCCGGCTTCGCGGGTGTATTCTCGAATCGTTTTGCGAAGGGCCGCGTCAGTGAATTTAATTTCCTGCCTTGTCAGGCCGTGCTCTTCGATTTGCCGCGGCACCAGATAGCGTTTGGCAATTTCGAGTTTTTCGGTTTCGGTGTAGCTGGGCAGTTCGATGACTTCCAAGCGGTCGCGCAACGCGGGATGGACCGGATCAAGCCAGTTCGCGGTGGCAATGAACAACACACGAGACAAATCAAATGGCAGGTCCAGGTAATGGTCGGTGAACGTGGTGTTTTGCTCGGGGTCGAGCACTTCGAGCAGGGCGGCGGCGGGATCGCCGCGAAAATCCGCGCCGACCTTGTCCAATTCGTCGAGCAAAATGACGGGATTGCGGCTTTCGATGCGGCGGAGCGTTTGGATGATTCGTCCGGGCATGGCGCCGACGTAAGTGCGGCGATGGCCCCGAATCTCGGCCTCGTCCCGAATGCCGCCTAGGGAAATCCGGGCGAATTTGCGGCCCAGAGCATCAGCAACGCTTTTGCCCAGAGATGTTTTCCCGACGCCGGGCGGGCCCACGAGGCAGAGGATTGGGCCTTTGATCTGTTTGCGGCGTTTGATGACCGCGATAAATTCCAGGAGACGGTCTTTGATTTTTTCGAGGCCGAAATGCTGTTCGTTCAGGATTTTTTCAGCGGCATGGAGATCCAATTTGTCGTCGGTGGCTTTTTCCCATGGCAGGGCGAGTATCCAATCCAAATAGTTGCGTGAAATTCCGTATTCCGCGGCGGCGGGAGGGGTTTGCTGGAGTCGTTCGAGTTCCTGATTGGCCGCTTTGCGGGCTTCTTCGGGCATGGGCGTTTGATCGACTTTTTCCTTCAACGATTTGGTCTCGCTGGTGCCTTGGTCGCCTTCGCCCAGTTCGCGCTGGATGGCGCGCATTTGTTCGCGCAGGAAGAAATCCCGTTGCGTCTTCGAAATCGAAGACGCGACGTCGTTCTGAATCTTGGAGCTCAGCGTGAGGACTTCCTGCTCGCGGTTCAACATCGGCAGCAGTCTTTCCAGGCGCTCCTTAACTGAAATCGTTTCCAGCAATTTTTGCCGGTCTTCCAGGTCCATGTTTAAATTCGCGGCAATCAAATCCGCGAAGTGGCCGGGATGTTCGGTGTTGACGGCGGCTATTTTAACATGCTCGGAAAATGAGGGCGAGATTTTGGCAATTTCTTCAAATTGCCGGTGCGCGTTCCGGAGCAGGGCGTGAAGTTCGATGGAATCCTCGGTTTCATCGTGCAAAAGGTCATAGCCGGCCTTCAAATACGGCGCAGGCGGCGAGTACGTCTTGACGCGGATCCGCCAGAGACCCTCGACGAGCACCCGCGCGGTACCGTCGGGAAACTTTACCATTTTAGCCACGCGGGAGACGCAGCCGACCTCATACAAATCCTCTGGGGCAGGTTCGGCGACTTCCGCCCGGCGCTGGAGTACCGCCCCAAAAAGGCGGTCGCCGGCGACGATATCATCGATCAGCTTGAGGCTCGAGCCGGTTTCGACCAGCAACGGCACAACGGCGCCTGGAAAGATGACGATGTCCGAAAGCCCCAGTATCGGCAGCGAATCCGGAAGAGAGCGCGAGGAAATGCGCGAGGGCGCCGCTTTATCACCGGCGCCTAAAATACTGATAAACTCTGTCTCTGGCGATGTCATTGTTATTTAATTGAAGCCGCTCTGCAGGCTTCGTGCCATAATTGGTGCAATGTGACCATTAGACTGACTCCTCGCAAAAAGTTCTCAAGATTTTAATTTTTCTTTTGGTATTTGTCCATCCTGATTCGTTCGGTCTTGAATTTTCAATGCGGGACGGTAACAATGTCAAAATGAGTCTAAAATCAGTTTATATTTTCCTAATTTCCGGGGTTTTTCTGCTGTTGAAGGTTCACCCGGTCCTGGGTCAGGGCACCGCTTTTATGTACCAGGGCCAGCTTCAGAGCGGTGGCGTGCCGGCCAACGGCAATTTCAATTTTACATTTACCCTTTATACCGCGCAAACCAACGGAATTCCGGCCAGTGGTTCATTGACCAATTATGACGTGCCGGTAAATAACGGGCTTTTTACCACCACCCTGGATTTTGGCCATGGAATCTTTACGGGCCCAAATCTTTGGCTGCAGATTGGGGTTTGCACAAACGGCACGACCAATTTTACCATGCTGCAGCCCTTGCAACCGGTGCTGCCAACGCCGTACGCCATCTTTGCCAGTTCCGCGAGCAATTTGGTCGGGGAACTGGCGGCATCGCAGTTGAGTGGCACGCTGCCGGCCAGCGCATTTGCCGGTTATACCAACACGGTGGCGCTGACCAATGGCGCAAACTTGTTCGCCGGTTCTTTCGGCGGCAACGGCGGCGGTGTGACCAATGTGAGCGTGACGAACCTGATCGGTATTTTGGCCGATTCACAACTGCCCACCAATACGGCGTTTTTAAATAGCAACCAGACGTTCACGGCCAATAATACGTTTAGCGGGACCAATACGTTTAATGGCGCGGATGCTTTCACCAATCTCTATGGAAACAGTTTTTCCGGCAGCTTTTTTGGCAATGGTTTGGTGGGATGGATCGTGGTTCCGGGCACGTCGACGAATGCTTCGATTGATACCGGTTATTTGCTGACGAATTCACAGCTCGTGACGGTTTCATTACCCACGACCGCACACTTGGGCGACATCGTGCGCATTGCGAGCGCGGGCGCGGGCGGATGGCAATTGGCGCAGGCGGACGGGCAGTCTGTCATCGGAAATTTTTTGAGCTACGGCCAGACGTGGTACCAGAGTCAATTTGCGGCGGCCTGGACGTCCATTGCGTCGTCATCGAGTGGCGAAAAGATGGTGGCTACGTCTACGACGTCCGGTAATGTTTGGGTTTCTGGCAATTCTGGGCAAACATGGACGTCCACTGGCCCTGGCACAGGTTCGTGGCAAGCTTCCGCATCGTCAGCCGACGGCACAAAATTATTTGCGGCGCTCTTGGGCGGTTTTATTTATTTTTCGACCAATTCCGGTTCGACCTGGTCGTCCTTTGGCGTGGGCGCTAATTGGACTTCCCTTGCGTGTTCGTCGGATGGAACGCGGCTGGTTGCAGGCACTTCTAATGGCGGTATTTCAAATTTTGTGAACCAGGTTTATATCGGCAGCTCATCCGCCGGCGCCGGAATCCCGGTAACTTCCGTGGCCTCTTCGGCAAACGGAAATTACCTGCTCGTTGCCGGGTATGGCGGCGACCTTTACACTAATTTCGGGGGAGGCTGGGCTGCGGTCGCAAATTTGGGAACCGCTAAGTGGAACGCAGTTGCGTTGTCAGCCGATGGCAGCAAGATGGCGGCGGCGGTGTCAAACGGGACTATTTACGTTTCCTCCAACTTTGGATCGAGTTGGTCGCACAACGCGCCCACTGAAAACTGGGTTTCGATGGCTTCGTCATCAGACGGCAGTAAACTTGTGGCGGTCGCAGCCAAAGGCGGGATTTTCACGTCGTCAAACTGGGGCGTGACGTGGACGCTCGAGACCAACAACAATGCCTCCGCGAGCGCGAACTGGTCGTGCGTCACGTCATCGTCGAGCGGCAGCGTACTGGCCGCCGGGATTAATAACACTCTTACGACCAGCACTTACGGCATCTACACGTCCCAGGCGGCGACCCAAACACAGACGACAACGGGGACGGGCGGATACATCAACGGTGCACAGGGCTCGTCTGCTGAATTGCAGTGCGTCGGCAATAACCAGTGGATGCCGGTCAGCTCTTCGGGCACGCTTTGGGCGCAGTGAGGAACTAAAAACATCCAGGCTCCAAGCGCCAACATTCAGAGAAGATCCAAACGTTTAATATCCAATTTTGGAGCTTGGAAGTTGAACATTCTCTGGAGCTTGGAGGTTGAGGCTTGGAGCTTCACAATCTGAAATGCTCCGATTGACTTAAAAACATTTTCGGATTTTCGAAGATGACTTTTTCAATGGCAGCGGCCGGGTGACCGCGTCGTTTCATTTCCAATGCGGTTTTGGGCACGGCCAGCGGGTCGCTTATGCCCCAATCGCACGCGCTATTGAGCCAAAGGCGTTCATTGCCGTACAGGTCCAAAATGTCGATTGCCCGGGCCGGGGTGCATTTGGTTTCGGGATAGAGCGTCATGCCCGCCCACATGCCGGCGTCCAAAACCATTTCGACTGTATGCTCTTCCACGTGGTCAATGATGACTCGTTCGGGCTTGATGCGCCGGTCGTTCCTCAAAACATCCAGGATGAGTTTGGTGCCCTTGAGTTTGTCTTCCAGGTGGGGCGTGTGGATGAGGATTAATTGATTGTGAACGACGGCGAGTTCGACCTGCATCTCGAGGACCCGCATTTCGTTCCGGGAATTTTTGTTGAGCCCGATTTCGCCAATGCCCAGGACGTTGGTCCGGCCCAAAAATTTTGGAACGAGCGCAATCACTTCTTCCGCAAGTTTTACGTCTTCGGCCTCCTTTGAGTTGATGCAGAGCCAGCAGAAGTGTTTCAGGCCGAATTTGGCGGCGCGCTTTGGTTCGTGCTCCGTCAGTTGGGAGAAATAATCAAAAAAGCCCTCGGCCGCGCTACGGTCAAAGCCGGCCCAAAACGCGGGCTCACAGACAACTTCGCAACCTGCTAATGCCATGCGTTCATAATCATCCGTCACACGGCTCACCATATGGGCATGAGGTTCGATGTAGCGCATGGCTCGAGTGGAAGTTGAGTGGTTTCAAAGCGCTGCTGCACCGACAGCGCCTTTGCCCTGGGCCTTTGCTACGGGCTCCGTGGAATGGTCACTGAACGCCAGCAGCACGTCTTTGGCCCTTTGATTGCCGCTGGTTGACAATTTGCCCAGTGCCGTCCGAAACGCGGACATGCGAAAATCATCCGCTCCGTTCGCCCGTTCTATGCGGTCGAGAAAAGCGGCGACTTCAATCAACTTGTGCCGGGCGTCCAAAAAATAGAGATCAAGAACCTGTTGGCGAATCATGGCGATTTACAATTTATCAATTGAATCTTGCATGTTTGCGTCATTCGTCAATTGCGAATTTGTGGGGAGCCTGGGGTGAGGGAAAGTTTTCCGAACGCCGATGTTCTCACGGTTCATGGTGAGGTGTGGGTCAGCGCGGCGCCTGCATCCATTCCAAAATCCACCGCGCCGACTCCTGCGTGCCCGTATTCAATACATTGTGATCGGCGCGGCGCACGATTTTGTAGTCGCGCAAAGCGGGACAATGGCGTTTCAGCCAGCGGCGGACGGGCGGCCAGGGAACAATCGGGTCCAGGATCCCCGCCAGGCCGAAAATCGGCACTCGCGTGGTCATCGCGGTCTTTCGCGAGTCGTTTTCGCCGACCAGGCGAAGCCGGTGTTGCGCAGCCTCACGGTCCCGGCGATCTCGCCGGCGCGCAAGAAATTCGTCCAATGTCGCGAGAGTCTGTGGCGATTTACGGTAACGGAAGCGGGCGAATTTGGCGTAACCGAAGATAATTTTCACAAAGACGAACGACGGGACCGGGCCGATACATTTCTCCATCATCCGCAGAAACCGTTGGCCGGGATACCTGACAAATCCGCCCGCCAGTACCGCGCCCTGCACTTGAAGTTTGCCGCGGGCAATCAATGCCCACATTGGCTGCGAGCCGAAAGATTCGCCAAGCAGCCAACCGCGAGTAATTCGAAGCTTCGATAGTTCAGATTCAATTGCCGCGGCGTGGTCGTCCAGTGACCAGGTGATCGTGCTCGGATAGGACATCTCGACAAAGCGAACGCGCCCGGCCACCGCCGCCCGAAATCCACCAATGAGCGTCCAATCGCCATGCAAGCCCGGCAAATAAATCAGTACTGGTAGCGACGGCTCGCCATGGACTCGCAGCTCGAGTTTTTCGTCCATATTTGCGAATTAGAAATTAGCCGTTATAGGCCGACAATGAAACAAGGTTTGGAACTACGCATTCTTTGTACACGCGGAAACGCGGGAAATGAGAGCTAAAAATGGCGTTTTTACTGGGAAATTCAACAAAATAGCAGCGGTGGAAAAGAATGTTTTGACTTCAACGGCACGACGGAATTTAGCTTGATGTCTTCTTGAAACCATTGCCTTTTAATTTTTAATTGCTTTATTGCCTATCGTTGAACGAATGATAAAATGGATCTGTCAATTTCGGTTTAATGAACAGTGATCCCGCCAATGTAGCCGCGGCCCTGCGCTCCCTCGTTGTGTATGCAGCGTGCGCGGTCGTCTCAATTATTATCGGCGTCCTTATGACAAACCCGATGACCTATACGGCATTTGGTTTCATGGGCATCTTGTGTGCGGTATTGTTGATCCCAATCCTGATGAAATGGCACCGACCGCTGATGATCTTTAGCTGGTTCACGCCCATCATGATGTTTTTTGTCAAAGGGGATCCGAATTTATTCCTGGTGATGATTGTTCTCAGTCTCACGGCCACAATCGTGGAGCGGGCAATGGGGCAAAAGCGATTTTTCAATGTGCCGCAGATTACCTGGCCTTTGTTTTGCCTGATTGGTGTTGTGTTGTTGACCGCCAAGCTCACGGGTGGCCTGGGTTTGAGGGCGTTTGGTTCGGAAGTCTATGGCGGCAAGAAATACATCTTTCTGGTCGTCGCGATTTTGGGCTATTTCGCCATTGCCTCAAGTCCCATACCGCCCGAAAAAGCGAGAAAATATGTCGCATTATATTTTTCGGGTGGAATTTTGTGTGTGGTGCAGGATTTTTACCAGGTCGCTCCCCATTTTCTTCGTCCAGTTTATTGGTTGATTCCCCCTAACGTTACGGCTTTGATGGGTACTTTTGAGGTAGGCGTTAGCCGCCTGGCCGGCACCGGAACGGCCGCTACGGCCCTGATAAATGTCTTAATCGCCACTTATGGTCTTCGCGGGATTTTTCTTTCAGGAAAACTCTGGCGGCCTTTCGTATTTTTTATCTCGTTCATTTTGATTTTCTTCGGCGGTTTCAGGTCCGCGATTATTGGAATGGCTGCCACGTTTTTGATACTTTTCTTTTTGGAAGGTTTGCACCGGACAAGATTGGCCCCATTTCTCATCGTTTTCGTTCTTGCAATTGCGGGAATAATTGTTCCCCTGGGCTCGAAACTGCCTTTTACGTTCCAACGGGCTCTTAGTGTTTTGCCGCCGTCGTTTGTGCAATTAAGTCCGGATGCGCGGGCGGACGCGAAGGCCAGTTGGGATTGGCGCATCCAAATGTGGACGGCGCTTCTGCCCCAAATTCCAAAGCACCTTTTATTGGGAAAAGGCTATGCCATTTCGCCGGAGGATTATGACACAGAAATGGGAGCCGGCGCGGCGGTCCAGTCAGCAGATCCCGCTCAACAAGCCCTGGCGCTGTCAAGCGACTATCACAATGGTCCGCTGTCTGTGATTTTGCCATTTGGAATTTGGGGCGTGATAGCGATGGTGTGGTTCTTTGCGGGCAGCATCTGGGTCGTTTACCGAAACTATCGGTATAGCCCGCCAGAATTAAAAACGCTCAACGCGTTTCTATTCGCCACCTACGTGTGGGCGGTTATCATTTTTTACGGAAGTTCTCTGGCGACGGGAATGAACGTTTTTACCGGTCTATTAGGTCTGACCGTGGCGATTAACCGTGGCGTTCGCCGCAAACCCGTTGATCCCGCTGCCAACATTCCTTATTCTATGCCATTTCGCCGCCGGAGTGTGCGCCCCGCATCCGCGTCTCAATTTCCACTGCCAAACCCGCGATTTAAATGATCCAGCATTTTTAAAGACGTTAGTGACGGCCTGCAAAAAATTCAGCTTGAGACCAACGATGAGGAAAAGGATGATTCCGGAGCATGAATGCCGCTCCGTCGGATTTCGCCGCCAGCGCCGCTGACGTGCGGTTGGATATCGAACAAAGCCGGTTGTTTAGCTGCGACCTTGCGCCGGTGCCCGCCCAGGGGCGGCGATGGGGGATGCTGAGTTTCGTGGCGCTTTGGGTTTCGATGTCCGCCTGCATTCCCACTTATATGCTGGCGTCATCGCTCATTGGCGGCGGAATGAACTGGTGGCAGGCGGTGTTGACGGTTTTTCTGGGGAACGTCGTAGTCCTGGTCCCGATGCTCCTCAACGCCCACGCGGGAACGCGGTACGGGATACCGTTTCCGGTCTATTGCCGGGCTTCGTTTGGAACACGCGGCGCGAACGTGCCGGCTATTTTGCGGGCTTTGGTCGCCTGCGGCTGGTTCGGCATCCAGGCATGGATTGGCGGCGATGCCATTTATAAAATCGGCGTCACGCTTTTGAAATGGAACCCGGCTCCGGCAGCCAATTGGCTTGGCATTACCTTCCCGCATTTCCTTTGTTTTCTATTTTTTTGGGGCATCAACATGTTCGTAGTCTGGCGCGGCATCGAAACCATTCGCTGGTTGCTAAACATCAAAGCGCCGCTGCTCATTGGCCTGGGCCTGCTGTTGTTGGGATGGGCCTATCACAAGGCCGGAGGTTTCGGGCCGATTCTTTCGCAGCCGTCCGCGTTTGCCGCTGGCCGGGCGAAGGCCGGCCAATTCTTCGGATTTTTCTTTCCCGCGCTTACCGGGATGGTGGGATTTTGGGCGACGCTTTCGCTCAACATTCCGGACTTTTCGCGTTACGCAAAGTCACAGCGTGACCAGGTAATCGGCCAAACGCTCGGCCTGCCGCTCACCATGGCACTGTACTCATTCATCGGCGTCGCGGTGACTTCGGCTACGGCCATAATTTTTGGGCAAACGATTTGGAATCCCGTGGATGTCCTGACCCGCTTTCAAAATCCCGCCGTCCTGGTGATTGCCATGCTGGCGCTGTGCATTGCCACGTTGGCGACAAACCTTGCCGCCAACGTCGTTTCGCCCGCAAACGATTTCGCGCATCTTGCGCCCAGGAAAATTTCGTTTCGGACCGGTGGCCTGATTACCGGGATGATCGGCGTCTTGATGATGCCGTGGAAACTTGTCGCGGGTCCCACGGGCTATATTTTCGCCTGGCTGATTGCCTATAGCGCGTTGCTCGGGCCGATTGGCGGAATCCTAATCGCCGATTATTTCGTTTATCGGCGGACAAAACTCAACGTCAATGCGCTCTATACGCCGGATGGTGAATATCGCTTTATAAACGGCTTTAGCTTGGTGGCGCTGGTTTCATTTGTAGCGGGTGCGTTGCCCAGCTTGCCTGGATTTCTAGTGAATGTGAAACTATTGGGTCCGGCCAATGTCCCGGCTGTTTTGGCGGAACTCTACAATTACGCCTGGTTTATCGGCTTCGCTTTGGCATTTGTCGTTTATTTAATGTTGCGCAAAATCGCGCCGCAAACATGATTCCCACTCTTGCGTAGCATCATCGCGTGAGCGCGCTCTAACTTAAATATTTTTAAATTTACTGGGAACGCGATACGCTTCGGCTATGAAGACGATTCCGTTGCCTCCGTGCAATCATCAGCCTAAAAAATATGCCGGTCCCGGTCCGGCTGAGGTTCTCGCCCTCCGCCGGCAATACCTGAACCCGGCGATTTTTCTCTACTATAAAAATCCAATCATGCTGGTGGAAGGCGCCATGCAATATGTCTGGGACGACACGGGCAAACGTTATTTGGACGCCATTGGCGGCATTGTGACGGTAAGCGTGGGGCATTGCCATCCCCATGTGGTCGCCGCGGCAAATCAACAAAATGAACTGCTCCAGCATTCGACGACTCTGTATCTGCACCCAAACGTGGCGCTCTACGCCGAAAAGCTGGCGTCGAAAATGCCCGGTGATTTGAAAGTCTGCTATTTCGTCAATTCTGGCTCCGAAGCAAACGACCTCGCTTTGTTGATAGCGCGGGCGGCCACTGGGAATTATGACGCTATTGCGTTGCGCAACGGCTATCACGGTGGCAACGCCTCGGGCATGGGTCTGACGGCGCAAAACACCTGGAAATACAATGTGCCACACAGTTTCGGTATCCATCACGCGCTGGCGCCGTATCCGTATCGCGGGCCGTATGGTTACGATGACCCGGATGCCGGGAAAAAATATGCCAACGATGTCAAAGACATCATTGATACGGCCACGCCGGGAAAAATCGCGGCGTTCATTGCCGAATCCATCCAGGGCGTGGGCGGATTTGTGGAATTTCCAGGCGGCTACTTGAAACACGCATACGAATACGTGCGGACCGCGGGCGGATTATGCATTGCGGACGAAGTACAAACCGGATTTGGCCGCACTGGCGGCCATTACTGGGGATTCGAAACGCAGGGTGTGATTCCCGACATTATTACCATGGCAAAGGGCATTGGAAACGGCTGCCCGCTCGCCGCGGTCGTGACCACGCCAAAAATCGCACAGTCCCTCGTCGGAAAGGTCCACTTCAATACCTTCGGCGGAAACCCGGTCGTGAGCGCCATAGGAAAAGCCGTCCTGGAAGTCATCGAAAAAGAAAACCTCCAGGCCAACGCGCTAAAAATCGGCTACGTCATCCTCGCCGGTTTGCACAAGCTCAAAGAGAAGCACAGAATCATCGGCGACGTCCGGGGTAGGGGACTCATGCTGGGAATCGAGTTGGTCAAGGACCGAACCAGCAGAGCGCCAGCGACCACCGAATGCGCTCAGGTGTTGGAAAACGCGCGGGAATTGGGTCTGCTGATTGGCAAAGGCGGCCTTTGGGGGCAAACGATCCGATTCGCGCCGCCGATGTGCCTGACGCAAGCCGACGCGGAATTTGCGCTGGCCGTTTTGGACGAAGCGTTTTCATCTCTGTGAGCCAATTGTTGGCAAAGCCGCATATTGAAAGCCCTGATAAGGGCGGCCGATAATGGCCCAGGGCAAGCGAGTCTTCGAGCGCCGCCGTGGGTAAGACGCCTCCATAATAAGCCGCTGACTGCGAAACTGCGCGATAGCGCGAATCTGATTTGTGGCTCTCATGCTCACTCATTGATTCATAACTGGTTGGGCCTCCCCATCCAGACCTCATCAAATCCTAAAGAAGAATTCGCCCCCACCATCCGCGCTTCGTTGAACCACTGCCAATTTGTAGTGAGAAGCGATTTTTCTCCGACTACTGCTTCGGCGGGCCGCTGCGGCCATGGCGGATGCCACACCCGAAAGAACCGCCGATTGCCTTTGGCCGAATTGAACGCGATATACCGCTCCATCAGCCATTCGTCCAGTGAACCAGCCGTGCACGGCCGAAAATCGACGAACCGGGTTGTCGTTCGCCGTAGCCATTCATCAGACGACGATTCTCCCTCTCCCTGCCCGTCCTCCGTAGCACCACTCTTTACGTTTTCTTCGAGAGTAACGTATGTTGCCTGTCCCTTAGATAACCGCGGAGTTGTGATACTGCGGAGGGTGGACGGGAGAGGGCCGTGAGGGAGAGTCCTTCGATTACAATGTTCTCCTGATTGGAAAGGACTCCCCAGCCAGGCTTCGAATGACAGGGCTGCACGGCTTTTCGCATCCGTCACTCGCCCGGAGAAGCCGCCATCCTCCAAATCACGACGATACGAAATCCGGCCATAACGATATGGTAGCCCAAATGTCGTGGGGCCAAGCATCACCGAAAGCCGGTTAGTCAGCCATTCCGCGAGAAAATGAATTCCGCACTCGTCGCAATGCCGGACGTATGTCCGCACGTTAAGAAAATGGTGAGTCGCAATTGGGCGAAACAGCAGCGCCGCCCATTTCCCGCCAAATCGCGGCCTCATGTCGCAAATCGTAAATGCTACGAGACTCACAAACGCCCTGCCTTTCCACAAATCCAATTCAAACGGCACGTCACTTTGCAAGGCGGCAGCGTCCACCTCGAAATGGATCATTAAGACGTTGAGCCAGGCCGCGATAAATAGCGGCTCACCAGGTTGCGAGAGCATAAGCCGGTGCGCCTGCGCGCTGGGCAGGCACGTCAAGTTCGTTTGGGCGGTCGCGTTCATGGGATCATGGATCAGAGAATACCGCCAGTTATCGCGCTTGCGTCCTGGAGTGCGGTGGCAAGCGAAGCGCGACACCGCTTTCGAACTCCGTTGGCTCTGGAAAACGACATTGTTTTCTCGGCGTAAGATCGCGTTCCGAAAGCTGTGTCACCGCCACCGTACTCCAGGACCGGTCGGTAACTGAGGCGGTTCACGCGACACCTCCTCCACACAACTCCTCCAAAGCCCCAATCAAAAACGGAAAATCAAATACAAACCCGGATCCCACGAGCCGGCGCGGGATCACGCGCCGGCTTTTGATGACGAGTTCCATTTCTGTGCGCATGAGAAACGTCCCGATTTCCAACATCCATTTCGCCGCCGGCAGGCCAACCGGCATCCCGCAGGTGTCGCGAAATATGCGCATCATTTCCGCATTTGCGACGGGATTGGGCGCGGCAATATTGACTGCGCCGCTCAAAGCGTCATGCGAAATAAGCCATTCAACTGCCCGGCAAAAATCCTGCTCGTGAATCCACGAGACAAATTGCCGTCCATTGCCCATCTTCCCGCCCAGGCCCAGTCGAGTGAGCCGCCGGAGAATCGGGAACACGCTGTTTTTGCCTCGTCCAAGAACCATTGCAGTTCGCATGGCGACCTTTCGAGTGGCCGGAGTTTGTGCTTCATTGAAAGCTCGTTCCCATGCCGTCGCGACGTCGATGGAAAATTCGTCTTTGGCTTCCCGTGTGCTGTCCATCTCGCCGGATTCATCCCAGGCCGGACCGAAAGTGTGCTTGTAAATGGTGGCCGTGCTGGCGTTTAGCCAGACCGGCGGCGGTGCCGCGCATTGAGCGATGGCCTTGCCTATGACGCGGGTTGACTCAAGCCGCGATTCAAGAATGAGTTTTCGATTCCGTCTATGATAACGGCAATTGACCGAGCGTCCCGTAAGATTAATCACGGCATCAGTGTTTTCCAATTCACGCGCCCAATCGCCAGTGGTGCGGGCGTCCCAACCAACTTCACGAATTGCCGGATCTGTGGCCTTGGGAAATCGAGTGAGAATCGTGATTGCGTAGCCGCGCTTCCGGAAATACGCCGCCAGCGCGTGTCCCGAAAATCCTGAACCTCCGGCTATGACAATCTTTTTCATAAATGGATGGTAGGGACAGCGCGCTGCGCCGTTCGCTCCGCGTGCAGCGGCGCAACCCGTGCGTTCATGTCCCGTTACATTCATGCGCGTTGATGCTCACTCATGGCATTGTCATGGTTGGCAACACGTGCCACTCGTGTTCGATGTTTCGCATCAGGAGCGCGCTATCAAAATGAATCGATCCCGGTGGAAATCGGTTCGTGTCGTCAAAAAAGCTCGAACGGATGAATTGCACTTCCAGCGGTTCGACCTGCCAGCGCTCCGTGAAAAGTTCGAGCCCATCGCAACAGTTCGGATTATCGGTCGTTGAATAGCCGATCGATCCTCGCGCGAAAAAATCTGATGCTTCGTCGAGTGACGCGAAGATGGACGTAGCCGGAATATTTGACGCGCGGCGAGCGCTTACCTGGACGAATGCCGAGTCATCCCGCGAATGCATATTCAATTGAAAATTATTGTCCTTCTCCTGAGCGTCGAAATCGGCCAGGTGATGGAGGCCAGGAAAGATCCGACCGCCAACCAATGCCTGCAACGCCGACGACGTGTCGCGGCGCGGAATGAAGACGCCCTCGTGCCATTGTCCGTTTTCGCTCCATTCCACAGCGATGCGATGCGCCGCGTTTTCGGACGTGATGCCATAGGGCAGGGGAAAGCCGTAGGGTCGAATGTCTCTCAGGCGAATGAGGCAAACTCCCGCCATCGCCCAGCCGCGAACCAGTTTTGGCTGGAAATGAGTCGGTAAAAGCTCGCGTATGACGTCCTGTTGAACCCGGAAATTTACCAGCATCCGCCGGTCAATCGTTCCGCGAATCGTTGGGAGGAGATTCTTCATATTTTCTGTACTTCACAGCCCTCGGCGGCGCAGCTCCGATTCCGCGCTATCCACCGATAACACGCGTCAAGGGCGCGTCGAATCACCGGGACTCGGCCCAATAACCGCAGTGGCCAGGCCCACCAGAAGTCTCGGGCGATTTCGAGCAAGGCGTCGGTCCCGCCAAAGCATTGGCCATTCGGCCGCAACACCCGCATCTCTTCCAGCAATTGTGAATTCGATAAATGAAGTCGGCCTGTCAGCCCCGCCGTTTGCAATGGCAAAAGCTCGAAATATCGCCGGGCGAGCAGGGGCCGAAACCAGTGTGCTACGGCCCTGCAATAACGGCAGTTGGCGTCATAAAAAATCCAGCCACTTACTTTTCCATATTCTGTAATTTCAGTATTCACAGAAATTCGCTTCTAAAAAATTTTATTTTCCGATTCGGACCATTTTCAGGACTTTATCGCCGAGCTTCAAAAACTTGACGATGGCATTCGCCGGCAATGGGCAGATTTGGCTGTACCAGCCCGACGTCGTCCCGAAGAATTCGCGCAGATCGCGCAGGCGCTGCTCCGTATAAGCGTCCGCGCCGGCGTTCTTTTCCGCGTCGGCGATGCATTCATCCAGCATCTGAATCGTGGGATCAATTTCGCGCCGTTTGCGCTCGTTTAGCACCACGCGAAACAATTCCCAGACGTCCTTCATGGACTCGAAATGGTCGCGTTTATCGCCCAGGATATGAACCATTTTCACAATGCCCCAGCCTTGAAGTTCCTTTAAGCTCGTGCTGACGTTGGAACGGGCCACGCCCAGCGTTTCCACCAGATCATCGGCGTTCAGTGGTTTGGGCGACATAAAGAGGAGGGCATGAATTTGTGCGACCGTGCGGTTAATGCCCCATCGCGTCCCCATTTCACCCCAATGCAGGATGAACTTTTGCTGAACTGGCGTAAGAGACTGCATATTTCAATTATTTCTGTCAATTCAGAAAATACCAAAATAACTGTATTTTTTCAATGGGAAAAATAACCCGGAAAGACGCTCAAGTAGGCCGCGTGCAAGCGGTTCACTTTACGGTTGCGAATTTGCTGGTATGGATTCGAAGATAACCCAGCCATTTATGGCTGGGTTCGCCCAAAAAACAAATCCCGCCAGGGACGACAGAAAAGGCCAGACCAACGTCTTTCGGGTCGATTTTTGCGCCTGACATAGTGTTTTAAAAAACCAATTATTTGCTTGGATAGATAACACGAGCTACAAAGTATTCATCCGAACCATATGAGCGATAAAGCTGTTTTATTCACTGGCAAATTTCTTTCCCTCGTCAAAGAAGGCCGCTGGGAATACGCCGACCGTGTAAATGCCACCGGCGCGGCCATTATCGTGGCCGTCACGGACGACCGAAAAATCCTGCTGGTGGAACAAGATCGTATCCCCGTTCATACCCGCACCATCGAAATGCCGGCGGGAATCATCGGCGATGAGGCTGCGCATAGTCGGGAATCGCAGGCCGAAGCCGCGCGACGCGAGCTTCGCGAGGAAACTGGCTACGACGCCGCGCGTATGGAAATTCTTACTGCGGGTCCGGCTTCGAGCGGGTTGACCTCCGAGGTGGTCACTTTTTTCCGGGCTTCCGGCCTTCGCCGAGTCAGCGCCGGTGGCGGTGTTGCTCATGAAGAGATCATCGTGCACGAAGTCCCGCTAAACGAAGTCCATGCCTGGCTTGAGGCAAAAGTCCAGGCGGGCTTGATGATCGAGCCCAAAGTCTATGGCGGGCTCTATTTTCTCTCGAAGGAATCAACTAAAACCAGCCTCACTTTTTTCGCGCCGCACCTGACAGTCCGAAATGTCCTTGCCGAATTGGAGTTCTGCAAATCGGCATTTGGCGCGATCGAGTTGCGCCGCTGGAGCAATCCTGATGGCAGTGTGCATATCGCCGAATTATCAATCGACGGCGCCCTGTTTCATCTGCATGAAGAGATGCCTAATTCCAGCGAAATGAGTCCTGAGACGTTGCGCGGGACGACGTCCGCAATCGGCCTCTTTGTTCCCGACCCGGCGGACACTGTGAAGAATGCCGTCGCGGCTGGCGCCCGCGAGACGAATCCGGTGAAGGATTACGATTACGGTTACCGGCAAGGCATCGTGACAGACCCATCCGGACACGTCTGGCTGATTCAAAAGAAGATCTAGTCAATTCCCCGCCCCCTCAAAAATATTTCCCATATAGACCGGTTTGCGCGGAGGCGCGAGCCAGATATGCCGGCTTGGCTGGCCCCAGGCCCAGACGCTGCCGTCTGCGGCCAGGCTAAGTCCAAACTGCCACGCATCTGACAACGCGAGCCAGTCTGAACGGCTCCCGAGCTGAATTGGATTTAATTGAGGATCGCGCTGGATGGCCCAAACCGGGGGCCATTTCCAAAGCGTCCCGTCATTGCGAATCGCCCAAATGCCATTCCACGATTCATTTCCGCAAATTTTCCACTTGGCATTTTCGCCCAGTCGAATTTTGACGACTCTGGATTTGGTTACAGCCGCGCCCGAACCATACCGTGTTACGAAAAGCCACAATTCGCCATTAGTATTAATCTCGGCGAAAGAGTCGCCCTCACAAAATGCGATGCTTGACCATGGGCCGTTGGTATTGGCTTCCGAAACCGGCACGAGGCCTGATTCAGAATGGGCGCCCCAGGATTGCTCCCACCGCCAGAGACTACCGTCTCTTTTCTTTGCGTATGCGGTGCGTCGGGATGAAAATAGATCCAACCAATCGGTTTCAGCCCCAACGCGAGAAGGCATCATGGCCCGGTCCAGCTCAAGTTTTTTGGGAATTGAAACTCCTTCGTGTTTCCAATCGTAGTCGTTGGTACCCCATCGCCATAGGCTTCCGTCGCGTTTTAAGAGCATAAAACTATTTTGACCGCCGGCAACCTTTGTCCAGTCCATGTCTGAACCAATTTGAGCCAGGTTGACCGGGCCTGATTGCCGCCACCAACTCCGCGACGGGTCCCATTTCCTTTGAATGCTCCATAATGTGCCATCAGAATGGATTCCGAGGAGTTGGATATTGTCGACGGCTACGTCAGCCCAATTGGAGCCGCCGATAAAGCGTGAGTCGTTATTTTTTGGAACCAGGACAGTGGTTTGCCACCACAAATTCGAGACGTCGTGATAGGCCACCATGTCGCTCCATATTCTTCCATCAGGCAGCACGGTGAAAACGCTATTGAACGATCCAAATTTAAATTTGGTTGCGTGGTCCAGGCGCGCTGGTCCCTGGGCAGGCTCGATTGAAGTCGCGAATTCCCAGGACCGGAAATAAATTGCATTGGCCAAAATACCCATGGACAGGACGGTGGCAAAAACCAGGATAATGTTGCGCCGCCAAAGCTTTGAGCCTTCATGCAACCATTTGAAATTCCAAAACGTGAGCCGGGCTAAGACAACCAGGAGGACCGGCAGCCCGAGAAAAAGAATGATCGTGGAAAGGCCCATCGTTGTCTTGCTGCCATAATCATAATCGTTGAGAAAAAGATCGCCGAAATTCCAGGTCACATTGGCGGTACCTGCGACCCAAAGTATTGCGGTAATGGCCATGGCCGTGCCAATGGCCAGAAGAGTAGAGCGAACCAGCGACGAGGCGTAGATTGAAACCAGAGACATGGCAAAGGGATAGATCAGGAATAGCGCCGCAGGCGGGTTATCGCTGTAATCTGCTCCCCCGAGTTTTATTGTGGCAAATGGAATCAGACTGCCGAACAGGAGGCTAAGAACCAGGGCGACGGAAAGCTTGGCGAACCATTGCGCCCTTCGTGATGCCGGCAGGCAAAGTTGCGTCTCCATGACCCCGAGACGTCGTTCTTCGGCGATAGGGCTGCTGCCGATCAATATTGGCATGAAAAACCAAATGACCCAGACGGATTTGAGAGCGAAGGCGGTGTCGCGGCTAAAGTGGGGATAAATTGTCAGGGCGGCCAGGCAAGACAACTGAAACGCCAGCAAAACGCCGGCGATGCAGATATTGACCTGGTGCACGTGAATTTCCTTTAAAAGTAATACTGAAATCCAATTCCCTGGCCGGCTTGCCGGCCGGGCTGTCCTCGGTCCGGCTTCGGTTCGCCATGCAAACGATATATTGCCTCCGGTCCACTGAGTGTCCTTCGCGTAGAGGAACAGGCGTCGTGCAAAAAAGAAACCGGCGATTGAATAAGCCACAAGCACAATGATGACGGTCCAGTTGACGCAACTCTCGGAAAGAATGAACACTTGCAGGCCCGCAGTGATTATCATGGCAATGGCCCCCGGGATTAAGAGCGTGAACCAGAATGCGGCGGTCATCTGACGGAAAAGAAGAGTTGTCCAAAGCCCGCCGCTGAAGGAGACGAGGGCTGAAATCGCCAGTCCCTCCAATGTATCCAGCCTGAATTCCGCCCAAAACGCCGGGCTCCCCAAAGCGCCATTAAAGCTCAGGTTGGTTGCGTCTTCAGCGATCGCGTTGAATCGACATAAGAACGAGCCAAAAGCGGCGAGGCATACAATGAGAAAAGCAAGGGCGAGTATGGTCGTTTTTGTCCTCCAAATCCGGCGCCGATCGAGCGGCTGCGCGAGTAGAGTTGAAATTGCGCCGGAATTAAATTCCTGGCCGAAAGGCGTGATGGCCAGAATTAAAACACCGAGGGGGAACAGGAGTTGAATGAGACTGCCAAGTGAGTGGCCAAGAGCGTATTGAACAGGAAGAACCCAGGGCGCCACAATGGCCAGCAGCATGGCCGCAATCCACGCGGGCAGCAGCAGCCGGATTTCCTTTTTTACAAGCCAGTTCATGCCTTTTGCTTCAACGCTTTGGAAGCGATGAAAATTTCCTCGAGTGACAGGGATTCGCACGCGACTTCTTCGGGTTTCAGCAACCGGAGCTTTTCCACGATGGCGTCGCTTTGGCCATTGGCGAGGAGTTCAACTTCACGTCCATTCCGGCGGGTGCTGAGAACACCGGTGAAAGCGCCGAAATCCGTCGCTACCGGAGGCTGGGCGAATCGTGCTCTAATTTTCTTAAACTGATTTCTCGCAGCGTCGGATTCCATCGTGAGCAGTTCATGCCCGGCCTCGATGATGGTGAATTCATCAATCAATCCCTCGAATTCCGAAATCAGGTGGGTCGAGACAAATATAGTGCGCGGTTTTCCGGCTGCTTCGCCGCCGGATTGATAGGCGCCGATGACGGTTTCGATAAATTCGCGGCGCACGATGGGGTCCAGGCCGGACGTGGGTTCATCCAGCAGGAGCAGTTCCGGATCGGGACAAACCGCGCCGATGAGGGCCAATTGGGTCTTTTGGCCTTTCGACATGCTGCCGGCCTTTTGATTCGGATCGAGCTGAAAGCGCACGAGCAAATCGTCCTGGATTGTCTGGTTCCAGTGGGACCGGAACGAAGCAAAATAATCGAGCGTATCGCGGACGGTCATCCACGGGTAGAACGCCACGGCATCAGGCACGTACGCGAGCCGGGATTTGACGGCGACTTCATTCCGTTGCGGGTCGAGGCCGAAGACGGAGACGCTGCCGGAAGTGGGGCGGAGCAAGTTCAGAAGGCATTTGATAGTGGTGGTCTTGCCGGCGCCGTTGCGGCCGAAAAATCCGTAACAACGTCCGGGGCGCACGGTCAGGTTGAGTCCGTTCACGGCGTCCAGTTTGCCATAGCGCCGTGTAAGGTCCTGGATTTGAATGACGGGCGCATCGCTCATGGTTTTTCCTTTGGTTGTACCGCCTTCCGTTCGAAGAAATCGAGCCGTTCTTTGACGAGCGCCAGGAACTCATCGCGCCTGACTTGCAGGTGATGGGCCGTGACGACGGCGGAGTCCACTTCCTTGAGGAGTAGTTTTTCGCGGACCTGCTTATTGAACGGTGAATTATTTTGGGATATGAAACATCCTTTTCCCTGGAGGGTTTCGATCACGCCCTGGCCTTCGAGTTCGGCGTAGGCTTTGGCGACGGTATTGCGATTGACGCGAAGCTGTTCGGCAAGGGTCCGGATGGCCGGAAGCGGTTCGCCGGATTTGAGCACGCCGGAGGCGGCGGCATAACGCACTTGCTCTGCCAGTTGTAGATAAACCGGCGCGCCGGATTTGAAATCAATTTCGAACAGCATGGCTAAGTGTCCTATGACAATATGACAGTTCGGAAAAAGTGTCAACAGGAAAATTTAGGAAAGTTCACGCGCTTAAGAAACACATGATTGGAGAGCGTTTACGTGAGGGCAGATTTTCGTATTGCGTGTATCGTAGCGCGTCAAGCACCCCAAAATGACAGATCGGACGAATGGGATTTATAGTAGCTGAAATCCCTTTAATTTGATATGTTTGGCGGGATGTTTTTGCTGGGAATTGTCCCCTCACCATGAGGGAATGTTTGAGACAATTCGATTGGCTTGTTATTGCATAACTCATTGTTTTGTTGACGGTTACTACGGGATCGAATTGCCCCATTGCATTTTGCCGGAGACAATTCGAATGAGGAATGCAGCAAGGCATGAAAGGGAGGTTGCGAAATACCGAACGCCGACCCGCCTTCGTCTGGCTTTGGCGCGGCAACACACCGAACGTCCAACGCCCGACACCGAATGAGAGAGATGGCGGCGGGTTGCTTTCCTGTTTTCCTGTGTTCCTTATTTTCATTCCGATGTTCCTACTCTCATTTGCCCACACACTGAGACCACTTTCAACAGGAACAATCGAAACTTTTTAGAACTTTTTGAAACTTTTTGGAACTGTCACGAATCCGGCGCGCAATCGGCGTCCTCAGACACGACCGTCCGCTCGATCGGGCCTGGCATCGCTCTTCTCCATTCTAACGCCGCTTCCTTGAGGCGTTTGGTGATACGCGGATATTTGTCCGCGACATTGGTCGTTTCATCCTGGTCCTTATCGAGATTATAGAGTTGCACGTTTGTGCCGTCCGCATTGACCAGCAGCTTCCATTTGCCGTCCCGGACGGCCACATTTGGACTGCGCTGAAGCGGCGTTTCTTTCGGATAGCCGAAGGCAGGTGTTTCATTACGGCCATACTCCCAGAAAATCGGTTTGTCGCGTTTGACGTAATGGCCAAAAAACGCCCGGCTCATGTCCTCGCCGTCCAATTTTTTGCCTTCAGGCAGGCTGGCGCTGCCAAGGTGACAAAACATCGGCAGCATATCCACGCCGCAAATGACCGTTTTGTTGTCCAGGCGTCCTGCCGGCACATGACCCGGCCAGCGGACAATCAACGGCTCGCGCGTGCCGCCCTCGTAGAGACTGTCTTTAGCGCCGCGCAAGCCGTCCGTGCGGGTGTTGTTGAAGGTGGGAAGGGGACCGTTGTCGCTGGCAAAAATTACAATCGTATTGGAATCCAGGCCCAGGCGTTTTAATCCCGCAAAGAGCCGGCCCACCTGGACGTCATATTCAGCGAGCACCTGTTTAAAACTGGACAGGCTCTCATAATATTTGCGCCGTCGAAATGCCATGTCGCCCCTGGTGGGCACCCATGGCGTGTGGACGTCATCCGGCCACAGATCAACAAAGCAGGGCTGATCGCGATGGCGGTCCATAAAGCTTAATGTTTTGTCCACGAAATATTCCGTGCGCTCATAGCGCTTGACGTGGTCGAACGGCGACCAAATCCAATTCGTCGCGGTGATTTCCGGGTCAGGCTGCGGACTTTCCCACGTGCCGTTATGTTCATCGAATCCGTAGGCGCTAAACAACGGCGCGTTGGTGACGTCACGGCCGCCCCCCATGTGCCATTTGCCGAAATGCCCGGTCACGTAACCCGCGGCCTTGAGTTGGCGCGCATACGATGGCGCCGCCGGGTCCAGATAGTCGGCCTGTTCGCTCTGCCGATTTCCATGGCGCGTCTGGAGATAATTCGTGATGCGCCAGCGCGCCGGAAAATTTCCGGTCAGATACCCCACGCGCGATGGCGAACAAACGGGCGAGGCGACGTAGAATTGTGTGAACCGCGTTCCTTCCCTGGCCATCTCGTCAATGTTCGGAGTCGGCACAAAATTCCCGCCGTAACACGCGACATCGCCGTAACCCATGTCATCGGTCAGGAGAAATATGATATTGGGCTGCGACGCGCCGAATGCGGCGCTTGTCCGGCAGAAGATGAAGGCTAAAACGAGAAGAAAAGCGGAACTGCGAGCCTTCTTGAAAAAACGCCGGATTTGTTGAAGATATTGAGTGTCGCAGCCACGGACCCAGCCTGGAAGCACGTTTTTTTTCATTGAAACTATTGCGTGTTCCTTTTTTACACATTTCCGGGGTGCTGTGACAATTAAAATTCTGGCCACGCAAGTGTCGATATTTATTTGTCACAGCACTAGAATCCACAAGCGAATGCGTTCAATATCCGCGATTTTATTTGCCTTTTCTTGTTTTGCTCTTCCACTCCGGGCGCAATGGCTCGCTGCCGGTGGCGGGGCTATCGTCGCAAAAATCAATCCGGCCAATATACTTGTCGATAATTTTCAGGGATGGGGAGTGTCCCTCTGCTGGTGGGCCAATGTCGTGGGCGGCTATACCAATCGCGATGAATACGCCGACCTGATATTCAATGACCTCAAACTAAACATTGTCCGGTACAACATTGGCGGCGGCGAAAATCCGGAGGGTCCCGAAACAATGGAATTTCGCGCGAAGGTGCCGGGATTCGAACCGAAACGCGGCGTTTGGGATTGGGACGCCGACGTCAACCAGCGCTGGATGCTTAAAGCCGCCTTGAAGCGCGGTGTCGATCGCGTGGAAGTCTTTGCCAATTCGCCGCCGTACTGGATGACCGTCAGCGGAAGTGTTACCGGAGCTGTCGGCGGAACAAACAATCTAAGAGTTGTCTGCGAAGACGATTTCGCCGTCTATCTGGCCGAAGTTGTCAAACACCTCAGCCTCGTGGACGGCGTAACCTTTGATTCCATTACGCCGATCAACGAGCCGTCCAGCAGTTGGTGGGTTTTTGGCGGTCATCAGGAAGGATGTCACATGGATGCCATTCAACAGGAGCGCGTCATCAATCTTCTTCGCGCCGAATTGGACCGGCGCGGCCTGCACATTCTCATTGATGCGCCGGAGGAGAATGACGAGCAATCCGGAGTCAATTCTCTGACGACCTACACGACGAACTGCCTGAACAACATCGGCCAAATTTCCACGCATTCGTATCTCGCCAATAATCCGAAAGGCTTGTCATCGCTGGCCGCGTCACTTCACAAACCGTTGCGGCAAACGGAGTACGGCGACGGCGACCCGACGGGCATGAAACTCGCCCGGCGCATCCGGAATGATCTCACGAAATTGCGCCCGATATCATGGTGTTACTGGGAGGGGGCGGATTATGCCGGATGGGGCTTGCTCTACAACCGCCTTACGGAAAATGGCAGACAGAAATATGTCATCACCAAAAAATTCCACGTGTTTGAGCAATTCACCCGCTTCCTCCGCCCCGGCTGCCAAATTATTGACTGCGGCGACACCGACTCCGTGGCCGGATACGATCCCTCCTCGAAGACTTTGTCTATTGTCACTATCAACGACAGCCAAAACGATTTCGACGAGACATTTAATCTCGATAATTTTGCATCTACGGGAAAAATGGCGCAGTCTTTTCGAACTTCAGATGACGAAAGATTTTCGCAACTGAATTCGGTGCCAGTTCAAGGAAAGGATCTCAGTTTGTATTTTCCGGCGAATTCAGTGACGACGTGCGTCGTGCAAGTTATTAGGTAGGGACGGCCTGCTGGGCGGTGCGGGCGGAACGTGTGCGGTAAATCATTCAGAGACTCATGCAGCCACAACCCGATAAATAAAAAATCCGAAGCGTCCAAGAAATACGAGCATGGCCAGAAATTTAAGAAGTAGCTGATAATCTCGAATCTCGGCAGCAATCCCCAAAACCAATGGGTGTGTATAAAAACGCCAACGGCGATATAGGCGATGGCAAGGGCGACGGCGGTGGATCCTGTGACGTCGAGTTGTGAATTATATCGTCCCCAAAGGGTCGCGTGACCGGTGGCGAGACATCGAATGCCGTAATCGACAGGGATGAGCGCGAGACCTACACCCAACAGCCATATTTTTGCGGGACCGCCACTTGGCGAATAGGCCAGGTCTTCGGCGTCGTCGAATCCCGTGCGATGTTCTTTGTTTGTCCAGAAGCCCATAAGCGCAAGTCTGACGGCAAAAGTTGAGCCACAGCGGGAGGAACGTAAGGATTAAATTACGCCTTTTAATAGAGCCCCGACCGTGAGGGAGGGGGCTGATTCCCGCATGGTGGCAGAGCCACTTGCCATTACGCGCGCGGCTCTGTTCAAATCATCGACCTTTTAGTGCGCATCACGCTTTAAAGCTTCAACGCTTTCACGTTTTCTGGTATAAATCCCGGTATGGCCAGTGGAATGCGCGAATTGGAAGAAGTTAGAGCGGACTCATCCCGCGAGGCGGGACTGTTACGCACATTTGATTCGATGCCACGCATGTTCCACGCCATGGCCAAGCCGGTGAGTTCCACGTGCAATCTCGATTGCACGTATTGTTATTATTTGAGCAAGGAAACGCTTCCGGGCGGCCCGGCGACGGGACGCATGTCCGATGAAATTCTCGAATTATTCGTGCAGCGATACATCGCGGGTGTGACTGGACCCGAAGTAATTTTTTCGTGGCAGGGCGGCGAACCGACGTTGCTGGGCCTGGAATTTTTTCGGAAGGTCGTGGCATTCGAGAAAAAACACGCGAAACCCGGCCAAAAAATTCAAAACGATCTTCAAACAAACGGCACGTTGCTGGACGACGAATGGTGCGAATTTTTGAAGGAGCACCGGTTCCTCGTGGGCCTGAGCATTGATGGCCCGCGTGAAATCCACGACTACTATCGCGTGACCAAAGGCGGGAAGCCGACGTTCGACAAAGTTTTTGCCGCGGCCAAACTTCTTCAGCGTCACGGCGTGCCGTTTAATACGCTCACGTGTGTGCATCGGTTCAATGGCCGAAAACCGGTGGATGTGTATAAATTTTTGCGCCAGGAACTGGGCTCGACTTACATCCAGTTTATTCCAATCGTCGAATTCAAGGATTTCAAAACCGTCGCGCCGCAACGTTGGAACCCTGCAACATTGCCCAGGGATGGCGAGCCGAAGGCGCGGCCGGGAAACGCCAACTCCATTGTCACCGATTGGTCGGTGGACCCTGATGATTGGGGTTATTTTCTATGCCGCGTGTTTGATCGGTGGCTGGACCGGGATCTGGGCAAGGTGATGGTCAATCATTTTGAAACGCTCGTGGCGCAACACATGGGCATGCCCTCGCAAATGTGCGTTTACAGCGAAAATTGCGGACGGGCGGTGGCCGTTGAGAATGACGGTGGAGTGTATTCGTGCGACCATTACGTCTATCCCGAGTATCGGATTGGGAATTTAAAGGACGGCCAGCTCGGCGACATGGTTTATTCCGGACGCCAGCAACAATTTGGGCTGGCAAAGAGCGAAACGCTTCCGCGCTATTGCCGCGAGTGCGCGTTTCTGACGGATTGCTGGGGCGAATGTCCCAAAAATCGGATCATCCGCACGCCCGACGGCGAGCCCGGACTGAATTATCTCTGCCGCGGGTTCAAAACGTTTTTTGCCCACGCCATTCCGGAAATTGAGCGGATTGTGAGAGGAATAAATCAGCAGGGAGCCAAGCCAAAAGCGAGGATGTAAATTCCGAGGACGAGAACGACGACGAGGACGAGGACGAACGTCACGGATAAAAATCC
Source organism: Verrucomicrobiia bacterium (assembly GCA_035933915.1). GTDB lineage: Bacteria > Verrucomicrobiota > Verrucomicrobiia > Limisphaerales > UBA11358 > UBA11358. Next base: position 7,767 of record DASYYL010000226.1, on the reverse strand, counting down.
CAGCGCGCGATATCCGGCCTGGGTTCGCCCGCCTCTTCCATTCGCGCCAGCAGACGTTCACGAAGGTCTTCGGTGATTTTCCGCATGCCCTTGCCGCCACCGTAATGAAGCAGACGAGGAGGGTCGTCGCGGCCGGCAAGATTGACGATTTGCGCCGGGTCCGTCGTGTTGTTGTAGAGTTGATAATCGCGGTAGTTCATGCTGCCGCCGGATGAACGCGAGGTCGCGTCGGGCGCGAGCGCGACATAGGTCCATTCCGGCGTGCGAAGGGCGCGGGCAATTTCGGACTCGCTGATTTGAATAAAAATTTCATTGCGCCACGCCGCCCGGGCATTCGAATCATTCATCAGCGGCAAAAAGCTGCGTCCTTGCATGGCCTGTGGAATTGGCAGGCCCAGAAGGTCGATTAACGTGGGCGCGATATCCACCAGGCTGACCAGTTCGGAAATTTTACGGCCGTTGTTGAAGCCGGGTCCCTGGATGACGAGCGGTATGTGAGTGGAACTATCGTGCGGGCTGCGTTTGTATTCCGTGTTGCGCGTCCGGAAATGGCAGCCGTGGTCGCTCAGGAAAATTACGATGGTGTTGTCCTCGAGGTTTTGCTCGCGCAACGTCTGAAAGATTTTGCCCATGGATTCGTCGATGCTTTTGCAGTCGCCGTAATAATTGGCCAATTGAAACGGCCAATCGCCGGGGAAAGGACGAAGGTCCGGCGGAACGAAGGGATTGCTGAATTTCTCGGCGTACCCCTTCGGCGGAGCGAAACCATTCAAATCATTTTGTTGGTGCGGTTCAAGCTGGGACAACACGAGGAAAAACGGTTTGTCCTGTTTTTGCTTCAAAAATTTCACGGCCAGCTCCGTCAAATAATCCACGCGATAAATGCCCTTGAAATTCATCGGCGTCCCGTCACCGTCCCACATCGTGCCGTGATACGGATGCGACGTCAGTTCGAGGACGTTCGCCGCCTGCCAAAGGCCCGTGAAGCCGCCTCGCTGTTCCGGGGGAACAAAACCGAGATCGCCGAAGCCCCGGTCATGGTTTTTGTCCCTGACCTGCATCAAATGCCATTTGCCGATGTAGTTGGTGGAGTAACCGGCGCCCGCAAGCACGGTGGCCAGGGTGACCGCGTCCTGTCGCAGGCCAATGCCCGGGCCGGTCAATTTCCAAACGCCGGTTGTCGTCGCGTATTGGCCGGTAAAAAGGCAGGAGCGCGCGGGCGAACAAAGAGGTTGATTGGTGAACGCATTCTCAAAGGTTGTCCCGCGGCGGACCATGGCGTCGAGATTTGGCGTGAAATCCGTCGGGTTTTGGCCGTGGGCATGAATGAAATCCCAGCGATATTGGTCGGAAATGACGAGCAGGATATTGGGGCGATTTGCATTTTGACCCGAGGCCTCGGCACCGGCGGCGGGCGCGATGGCGCCGATCAAGGGAGACGCCGCCGCAGCCAGCATGGATTGTTTGATAAAATCTCGTCTGGTGGATCGCCCGGGAAAGTTTCCGTCTTCAGTCATGGCCAATGCCGCATTATTGTCGTGGCCCCGCGCAAAATGAAAAGGGAAAATTTGCGGTTGGCGCCGCGGCCACCGATAATCCGCGGTTCACAGGACTTTGATGAGTTTCGCGCGAAGACCACTAGAAAATGGATTGTTGGATTGTTGGGATGGGTGCCATGACACATTTTTTGGGTATAGGCGGTGCAACGAGAAACGAACGGGGGTTTCGGGGTGAAAAGTGTGATTTTGTTAGGAAATTCGAGGATTTTTGGGACGATGGCTTGGAAATGAAGATCTGTCCGCTAATTACGCAAAAAAACGCGAATTTGAAGGGGGAGGTTTATGGCAGAATGGGCATAATGAAATGCCCTAGCGGCAGGCCTGGATGTGGTATTGAAGTTGAAAATCGTGTAATCCCGAAAGCTTTCGGGATTACATGGCTGACACTCAATGAGTTACGGTGTTACACAATTTGTTACACGCTGTTACATTTTATAAAATGTTGATCATCAATTATTTGCGGTGTTACATTAACGTTACCGTTACGGCGATGGGGCAAACTGAGAAACCTAACCGCAAAGCGGGAACCCTGGGGGCTGATAGAAATCGCCCAGACCAGAGCGGCGGCTCTGCCCTGCCAAGTGGCGCATGCGGCTCGGTTATTGCGAGGGCGAATGTTCCGCTTACTTGCGCGCACGGCTCTGTTATATGCGATGGGGTGGCGCGCTGGACTGGCACTGGCGGCGGTGGTAACTGCCTTTGCTCAGAAGCTTCCGCCGCCCCCACAGCTATGGGGGACGAAACAGCAGGCAGGGCCATTTGCGGTTGGAACTGGGCGGGGGTGCGCACACTCCTCGAACAGGTTCGTGGCGTGTTTGACTTTATTTCACTTATCATAGAATACGTTTTGAAAGTTATAGTTTGTAAAAGCAAGTCGAGAGAGATTACTTATAACTTTCTGAAACATTTTTGAATAAATGTGTTGACACCGTAACCGTAACTGTTAGTGTTGACCGGCAGATCAAGCAGGCAATAGCGGGAAGCGCAATAAGAAATAGGAATATGCGTGGCGGCTGGGACATTTTTGGCAAACCGGGCGGGGGGATAACAAATCCTTCAAATGGGAATTTTATTTCAAGGAGTCCAAAACTTCCGCGGTTTTATTTCAGAATCTTCAATCCTATGAAAATTCATTCTGGTGTTATCCTGTCGTTTTCTCGGCCACCTTGGTTGCAATTTAGCCAGAGCCCCGAAAGTCTTCGGGGCTGCTATACGCGATTGGCCCACTTGCTCACCCGCTCCCTCACGGTCGGGGCTCTGTTGGGGCGAGAAGACGGCGGAGCGGGAGGTCCGCCCTGCCACATTTTGTGCGCGGTTCTGTTGCTGGCGTTTGTGGGGACGTGTGGCGCGCAACAGGCGGTTACGGTGACGGCTCCGACGGCAACGCCGTATGTCAGGGTGAGCGCGGGCCTGGACTGGACGGTCTGGCAAAGTACGAATTTTGAATTGTTGCCATCGGGCCAGATTATTCCACATGTCCGCAGATTCGAGGAGCGGGCGACGGGTTTGAATTTTTTGAATCCGGCGACAGGAAATCTGGAGCCGGCAAAAGAGGAAATCGATTTATTGCCTGATGGTTCAGGAGCCGCTGCTACAAATGGCCAGATTCAGGTGTATTTCCCGAATGATTTGGCGACGGGCGTCATCCGTGTGATTACTCCAGCGCCGGAGTCGCTGGTGCTGGAAAGCCAACCTGTCTCTGTAGGCTATTCGGATTCAACCAATTATATCGAGATCGCGTCAATCACGAATTCGGTGGGAGAAATTATCAGCTCAAACGAGGTCCTGTATCCGTCCGCGCTGATTGGGCCGGGCGGCCTTAAGTGTGATGTTTTGTACGAGTACCGGAAGAGCGGGTTGGAACAAAACATCATATTTCGGACGCAACCGCCGACGCCGGGCGACGGCGCCAACGTGAGGGTCCAGGTGACAACTTTATTTTTTAATTCGCCAACTCCGTCACAGACGGCTGAACCGGTTAATCCGCAGGCGGGGCTTTCGGATAGTTGTTTGTCTTTCGGTCGTTCTAAGATGATTCAGGGACGGGCGTTCCTGGCCGGGGATTCTGACAGCGCGCAAATTCCCACTTTCAAAACCTGGGTCAACATTGACCAAACCACCCACACCTCCGCATTGATTGAGCAAGTTCCTTATAATCAAGTAAGTGCGTCGCTGGCGACGTTGCCGCTTGTGGCGTCGGCGGGGACGGGGCAGAGCCATGCGCGTTATGCGGGTACAAGTGGTCGGGGCTCGGTTGAGAGGGCGAAGAGTGGCCCGCTCCCTCACCCGCCTTCGTCAGGCTCCGGCGCGGCAAGCGGTCGGGCCTCTGTTGCAAAGGCTGGGAATGGCTCGAAGATTTCGAGGACGAGGACCCAACTTCGCCAAGGCTACGCAGGGCAGGCGAGGATGATTGATCAGAGACTCGTTACCTCGTCTCCTACGGGATTGATTGGGCGGAAACCGGGATTTTGTTTCGATTATATACAAATAACTGCGAATGAGACGAACTTCGTCTTCAGGGGCGATGAGGCTTATTTTGTGAGTTCAGGTTATTATTTATACGGTAAAACTACTATTGAAGGCGGAACGATAGTCAAGATGAACAACGGCGGCCAGCTCAATATTGACCCAAGCGGGACGGTGGATTGCCAGACGCAACCATATAAGCCAGCGATATTTACGTCGTATAATGAAAACGATGTCGGGGATTGGTGGGGCAGCGGAAGTCCGGCGATGGGGGACGTCAAGACCTTCCTGAACTTCAATTCAACGAATGTTTTGCTGCACGACGTGAATTTCGCCTATGCGGTGAACGCGGTGACCCAGAACACGCCGGGTTCCATCAGCCTTTGGGACTGCGAATTTGTGGACGTGGCGACGGCGGTAAGCGCTTACAACATAAATCTTTATAACGTCTTGATTGGGCGAAATACCATTACCAACGCGGCCGTAATCGTGGAAGGATCGAGCATGCTCGGGGAAAACGTGACGGCTGACTACGGGAGCGCATTTATCCAGGCGACGAATTCGGGGACGACGGTCGCATTGACCAATTGCCTGATTACGAGCCAGCAATTGCTGTCGACGGGAAGTTCGTCGGCCACTCTGCAAACCAACGCTGTTGTGTGCCAGCCGACGCTTACGGGAATGGTTTACGCCCCGACGGGCGGGGGGAGCTACTATTTAACCAACGGGAGTCAATTTATCGGCACGCCCAACATAGACCCGGATTTGCTCGGAGATTTGCAGGAGAAAACGGTATGGCCACCGATCGTGTATGCGGATACGAATATTTCATCGGTGACAAATCTGAGCCCGGTTGTGGCGCGGGATACAAACAGTAGTCCAATGATCGGCTTCCATTACAGTCCACTCGACGCGGTGTTCGGCGGCTATTCATTAACCAACTCTCTAACGATTTCGCCAGGCACGGCGGTAGGATTTTTTGAGGAAAACGGCCCGGTCAACGTTTCGGGGCAGCCATACGCGGTGGCGTTGGGCAATGGGGCGAACCTGGTTTTCGATGGCAACGCAACGGAGCCATGCTATTTGGCGCAATACGCGATGGTCCAGGAACGTGGAAACAACAACTGGAACACTTACACAGGTAATATGGCCCCTTTGACTTTCAACGGCAACAGCAGCAGCCAGGCGCCGCTCGTCTCCGGGTCATTCACAAAATTCATTTGGAACGATTCCAAGGGAATTTTGAACGACAATTCGGCCTACGGGGCGGGCATCTTCAAAAACTGCGAGTTTTACAATTTAGGCATGAGCAGCTACGGCATCCAATTTCTGACCTTCACCAACTGCCTGTTCGTTCGCCCGAACTTCGACTTTTGGGGCTCGACCCGGGCGCTGAATTTTACCAACGAAAACTGCACGTATTATAACGGGGGACTGGCCCTGTCCCGGCTGAGCGGCCAGAATGCGTTCTGGTCAATTGAGAATACAATTTTTGACGGAACGCTCATTGCCTACAACGATTATTATAATGGGGTCGCGGGCTATACCTTCTCCGAATTCAATGCGTATAATACCAACAACTTGAGTTGGCAAACGTATGGTTTTCCGTATGGGAATTGGACACAAACCAATATTTTTGAAAAGATCGACGCCAACGACCTGGAGACGACCAATCTGGGTTGGACCAGCGGAATTTTCGGTGATTTTTACGTGCCACTCGGATCACCAGTCCTTCAAGCCGGAAGCACGAATGCCAATCTGCTTGGCCTTTATCATTTCACATCGGTCACCAACGACAATCCTCCTATTGTCGAGGGAACAAACAAGGTAAACATGGGTTTTGCGTATGTGGCGGTTAATACCAACGGTGTTCCATTGAGCACGCCGGGAGACGGAATTCCGGATTATCTGGCTGACACAAACGGCAACGGCATTGATGATCCGGGAGAAACGCCGTGGGACATCGGCTTTCAGTCTGAACCTCAGAGCACGAACGTGGCGCAGGGCCAGAATGTGACGTTTTCGGCTACGGTTGGGGGAATTGGGCCGTTCACGTATCAATGGCTGCAAAATAGCAATCCGATCGCCGGGGCGACGAATCTCACCTACACGATTTATGTCGTTTCGCCTACGAATGATGGCAATACGTATTCAATTATGGCCAGCAATCTGGACGGGCATGCGCAAAGCACTAATGCCATTTTATGGGTCAGTACGCCGGTCGTTTTGAGCGGAGGGCCGTCAGATGTAACTGTGGCAAGCGGAGGTAATGCCGGTTTTACCGTCACCAACAGCAGCGGGAACCATTTGATTTATCAATGGTACACGAACAGTGTACCGCTCATAAATGGCGGTCGGATTGGCGGCGTTACCGGCAGCAACCTGACGATTTCGAGCGTTCGACCGTCCGACGGAAACGGTTATTATGTTGTCGTCAGCAATGCCTTCAACAGTTTGCAGAGTCGGGCAGCCATGCTGACGGTGATCACAAATCCTGTGATTACGGGAATGTCGCCCAATACAAATGCGATTCAATCCTACGATGTAACGTTCACGGTTTCGGATTCCGGCGAGCAGACCAATCAATGGTATTTTTCGAATATCGTGTATAGCGTCAGCCCCTACCTGATCCCAAACGCGACGCAGCCCAGTTACACTCAATTGGTCGTGCAGCCCACGAATGATGGTGAGTACTACGTCGAGGCGAGCAACCTCGCCGGCAGCACCAATGCGGGGGCGCTGCTGAACGTACTGGTACCACCGTGGATCACTTCGCAGCCGACGAACACCACGGTCACTCAAGGGCAAAACGCGACCTTCAGCATTACAGCAATAGGGACAACCAATCTTGGCTATCAGTGGTTCATGAACGGTGCGAATTCCATTGCATGGGCCACAAGCAGCATTCTGACGTTGACGAATGTCGGAGGAACCAACGCGGGTGGTTACACTTGCGTTATCACGAATATCGCCGGCGCCAGTACGAGCGCCTGGGCATGGCTGTCGGTGAATATTGGCGGAGGCACGACCAACGGTTGGGGAACCAACAGCTCCCCCCCGGCAATCGGCCTGACGAATTGGATGGTTTTTCCAACGAATGCTTCGCCAACTCAGCCTGCGATTTTCCTTTACGGCAATCCGATTTCCATCCGGGCGGCGGCCTCAAGCCAATACGGCTACGTCACCAACGTTGCGTTTTACTACACGGGCACGAATACTGGGCCGAGCAGTTTTAATCTTGCGGGAAATGCCGTTCCGGGGCCGGACGGGGTATTTGCGCTCGCCTGGACGAATGCGCTGCAGGGAACGAACATTCTCGAAGCCGTTGCTCAGGATTATGACGGGCAAGTGGCGACTTCATCGGTTGTCTATGTGATCATGGCCGTAGCCCCGGGGTTTAATCGGGCTGCGGACACAAATCTCGTTTGGACGGAAGGAATGGGCAGCACGAATATGGTATTGACCGCAGTCGTCACAAACGATGGGCAGCCGTATAACTCGGCCATTCATTATAATTGGATAACGAATCAATCGAACATCGCCATCGCCAATCCCACCAGCGCCTCTACAGCGGTCACATTTTCGACAAATAACACATTCTATTCACAGGCATCACACAGAAGCATGAGGATGAGGCAAAGGGGATGGTTTTCCGCGAGATTTGAAGTATCAGCGGAACCGGAGCGTTAAGACTTTTAGGGGAGTTTACATGCGGCGGCGTTCATTCAATGTGATCTGTTTT